>CAZNMK010000021.1:0-8899 GCA_964574045.1 uncultured Roseovarius sp.
GAGGAGGCCCGGACCCGAGACATGCTCGCCCATCCGCGCGAGGACTACACCAGGTCGCTGTGGAAAGTCCGCGATTTCCGCCGCTCGCCGGCATCCGCGGCAGTGCCGGCGGACAAGCCGGTGCTGTCGATGCGCGGCGTGGGCGCATCCTATGGCGCGGTGGCCGTCCTGGAAGACATTGACCTCGATATTCACCGCGGCCGCACCGTCGCGGTGGTGGGCGAAAGCGGGTCGGGCAAATCGACGACGGCGCGCGTCATCATGGGGCTGCTGCCGCCCGATCGCGGTGCCGTCGAATTCGACGGAACGGCGCTGGCGCCCGCCAGCCGCGACCGGCCGCGCCGGCTTCAGCAGCGGATGCAGATGATCCACCAGGCGGCCGACACCGCGCTCAATCCGCGCCACCGCATCCGCGATGTGATCGGGCGGCCGCTGGAGTTCTTCCTCGGGCTGCGCGGCCGCGCGAAGGAAGAGCGCATCCGCGAGCTTCTCGGCCAGATCGAACTGGAGCCCGACAGCTTCATCGACCGCCTGCCCGGCGAGCTGTCGGGCGGGCAGAAACAGCGTATATGCATAGCCCGCGCGCTGGCGGCGGAGCCCGAATTCATCATCTGCGACGAGGTCACCTCGGCCCTCGATCAGCTTGTCGCCGAGGGTATCCTGCGGCTCTTGGACCGGCTCCAGCGCGAATTGGGGCTGACCTACATGTTCATCACCCACGATCTCGCGACGGTGCGGGCCATCGCCGACGAGGTGGTGGTGATGCTCGGGGGGCGCATCGTGGAACAGGGTCCGAAAGAGGCGGTTCTCGCGCCCCCTCATCACGATTACACCGCGCTGCTGCTGTCGTCGGTGCCCGAGATGGACCCGGATTGGCTCGACCGGCGCCTTGCGGAGCGCGGCGGCGAGCTCAACCTCTCGGCCGGTAACTGAGGCCGGCGAGGCCACCGCGACAACACGATCCGACCGCCGTCCGCTGTTTCGTGCCCGTCCCGCCGCGAGAGGGCGGGAAACGCGATTCGAACCCGCTTTGCCGACGGCGCAGAGGCCGCCGCCGCGGGATGTCCGTTATGCGGCATTTCGTCCCATACCGGCCATGGACCATCCCGCCCCGACCCCGTTATCCCTTGCGGATCGTCGCCGAGTGCCGTCTGCGCGTCGCGGTTCGGAAAAGTGGATGTCACCTCACGGAAAACAGTAATACTTCGGCCCGCGCAGCGCGACCTAATCTCCCCAAGGTTCTGCGCACCGCGGACCGGGCGACCCGGTCCGGACACGGTTGCGACAGCCGCAGATGGTGCGCGAACACGTTCCGCGAACCCACCATCGCCGGTTCCCCGCCCAACCCCAGGCGGGAGCGCCGAACACCTGCGGGGGATTGATTGGGAGGAGACTATGGACATCAAACGGACGATTCTGGCGCTGGGGGCGCTTACGCTGTCAGCCGGGGCGGCCACTGCCGAGGATCTGACGATCGTGTCCTGGGGAGGAGCCTATTCGGCATCCCAGAAGAACGCGTATCACGAGCCTTACATGGCGGCCAATCCCGGCGTCCGCATCATCAACGACGAAAGTTCGGCCGAGGCCGTGGCCAAGCTGCGCGCCATGAACGAGGCCGGCAACCTGACCTGGGACCTGGTCGATGTCGAGGCATCCGACGCCATCCGCCTGTGCGACGAGGGCCTGGCCGAGGAAATCGACCACGACGAGGTGCTGGCCCCGGGGGCCGACGGCACGCCCGCGTCGGAGGACTTCGGCAATACCATCGTCACCGAGTGCTTCATCCCCCAGATCGTCTTTTCGACGACGTTCGGCTATCGCATGGATCAGCTTCCCACGGGGACCGAGCCGCCAGCCGGCGCTTGCGACATTTTCGACCTCGAGACCTATCCGGGCAAGCGCGCGCTCAACAAGCGGCCCATTGCCAACCTCGAATGGGCGCTTCTGTGCGACGGCGTGCCCTACGAAGAGGTCTACAGCGTGCTCGAGACGCCCGAAGGCCAGGAGCGCGCCTTTGCCAAGCTCGACACGATCAAGGACCACGTGATCTGGTGGTCGTCGAGCGCCGAGGCGATCCAGCTTCTGGCCGATGGCGAGGTCTTCATGGGCTCGGCCTATAACGGGCGCCTGTTCTCGGCCATCGTCGAGCAGAACCAGCCGATCGGCATGGCCTGGGACTGGCAGATGTACGATCTCGACGGCTGGATCGTGCCGGCGGGCCTGTCGGAGGAAAAGCACAAGGCGGTGATGGACTATCTCTACTTCGCCACCGACTCGCAGAGACTGGCCGATCAGGCCAAGTACATCTCGTACGGCCCGGCGCGGAATTCGTCGATCGCGCTGATCGGCAAGCATGCCGAACTGGGTATCGACATGGCGCCGCACATGCCGACCAACCCCGAGAACGCCGAGCACACCTTCGTCAACAACTACGTCTGGTGGGCCAGCTATCGCGACGAACTCGACACGCAATTCCAGGCGTGGCTGTCCAAGTAGTCCGACCGCCACGAGGCAAGGGGCCCAGCCGGCCCCTTGCCGATCCGGCCGGGGCGCGCAAGGACGGATGGCGCCACTTGCGCACGTGTCCGGACCACGCCCGATCGCAACGCTCCGATCGGGTCCGGTTCGGTCATCGCGATTGCCGGCGCATATGAGGCGTCTCCGAGCGGCCCGATACATCGCCATTCGTATCTGCCCCTGCATCCCTTGGCGGCGACGAGTCGGCAGCTCGTCCGAAAACGCGACGTGTCCCATCCGACTGGCTTCACCTTCGCCTATGCACTGTCCCGGCAACCGTGTTTATCCTGGCTGCGGCATGAAGTCCGTTTCGTCCCGGATCATGGCGTATAGGCATATGAGCAGCTTTCGGGCCGTTGCGATGACGGCGACCTTCCTGGCCTTGCCGCGCCCTTCGGTGTCGTCGCGGAACGCCTTTAACCTGGCATGGCTGCGCGATGCGGCGAGGGCGGCGAGATGAAGCGCCGAGCGGACGGGCGGGGGCTGCCCGGCGGTGCCGCCGGGCGGAACAGGGATAGGAGGTGATTCAGGTTTTCTGGCCGGTGATCTAGCCGGCGCGCCGCAAATCCTGGATCAGCGCGTCGATATCGCCGCGGCGGGCGTCCAGCATGGCGCCGATCTCGGTGCGTTCGCTCAGCCGCAGGCTGACGCCCTCGATCACCATGTCGAAGAAGAGATCGCGCCCCGATCGGTCGGAGACAAGAAACCGCACCTCGAACGGCGCGCGGCCCTGCAGGTAGACGGTGCTGATCACCTCCTGCCAGGACTTGACCGACCTGACGCCCTGCACCTCGATGCGGCCGCCGATGAACTCGCGGAAACGCTTGCCGTACTTGCGCGAGATATAGGCGCGGAACGCGTCGGTAAAGGCACGCATCTGGGCAGCGCTGGCGCGGCGCGAATCGGGCCCCAGCGTCGAATGGGCGATGATGTTGACATCGGCATAGCGGGTAAAGATGCGCTCGAAATCGGCGATCATGGCATTGAGCGGCCGGCCCGAGGCGATGACGCCGTTGATCTCGGCCACGACCTTGTCGATCAGGGCGCGCGCCTTGGCCTCGGTCAGTGCCTGCGCCGGCAGGGGCAGGGCGGCCAGGGCACCGGCCGCCAGTGCCGCGCCCAGCAGGCGGCGGCGGGCGGGATCACTCGGCATAGGGGTCGTCATAGGGGTCCTCGTAGGTCGTGCCATAGGGATCGTCATAGGGATCGAGATAGGCGTCCGTGCCGCCTTCGGCCAGCTTGAAGCGGCGGTTCTGCAGATAGAGCGAACGCGCCTGCGCATAGCTGTCGGCGCTGTCGTAGAGCACCGAATCGATGGTGTCCGAGAAACGGGCGCGCTGCGACAGCCCGGCCGAGACGTTGGCGGCCGTGCCCCAATAGCGTTCGGGCGTGTCGATGACATAGCTCAGCGGGTTGGTGAAGAGATCGACCACCTTGCCGGCCGAGTCGCGTTCGGTCGAAGGGCCGAACACGGGCGATTCCACATAGGCGCCCTGGCGCACGCCCCAGACATGGAGGGTCTGGCCGAAATCGGCCTCGGTCGCCTCGGGCATGCCCAGTTCGGTCGCCGGGTCGAAGAAGCCGCCCAGCCCCAGCGTGGTGTTGACGACAAAGCGGTAGGTGTCCTCGGTCGCGCCCTTCATGTTGCCCTGAAGGATGTTGTTCACCACCGATTGCGGCAGCGACAGGTTGAAGGCAAAACGCCCCACCGCGGTTTCGATGTCGTCGGGCATGAAGGCGCTGTAGCCGCGGCTGACCGGGCGCAGAACCGCGCGGTCGAGCTTCTTGTTGAACGCGTGGACCTGGCGGTTGCGTTTCTCATACGGGTCGAAGGGGGTGCCCGGCGGGTGATCGGGGCCGGGCGCCGAACATGCCGCCACCGCCGCCGCCAGACCCATCGCAAAGGCAGCGCGCAGACATCCCCGGGGGCTGGCAGGAAACGAGCGGGTCAAAGCTCCGATACCGCAAAATTAATCAGTTCGTTCATAGACTATAGGGCCATCATGCCAAGAAGTCGTCAATCGCGCAAAAAAACTGTGGCGCGGGGGCGACATCCGGCCTACGCCGTCATCGGGCCGAATTGCAAGTTCCGTCAGGGTCGGGAAAGGATCGTCGCCCATGAAGCCCATGTCGCACGATCTGCGAAAAGGCCGCGCGGAACTGCGCGCCGCGCGCCGCGAAAGCCGCGCGCTCTATTGGTTCGTCGGCATTTTCAGTGCCTTCGTCAACCTGCTGATGCTGACCGGGCCGCTCTACATGCTGCAGGTCTACGACCGGGTTCTGGGCAGCCGCTCGGTGGCGACGCTGGTCGCGCTGTCGCTCTTGGTGCTGTACCTGTTCGCCATGATGGGGCTGCTGGATTATGCCCGCGGCCGGATCATGGGGCGGGTGGCGGCGCGGTTCCAGTCGCGACTCGACAGGCGGGTTTTCGATGCCGTCATCCGCAAATCGGCGCTGGCGCCCGACATGCCCAGCACCACCGGCCTGCGCGATCTCGAGGCGGTGCAGCGGCTGATGGCCTCGCCGGTGCTGATGGCGATTTTCGACATGCCGTGGACGCCGGTTTTCCTGGCCGGCATCTGGGTCTTTCACCCCTGGCTGGGCGTGCTGGCGATTGCCGGTGGCACCCTTTTGATCGCGATCACCGCGCTCAACCAGATCATGACCCGCGAACCCGCCCAGGCCGCCAACACCGCCGCCGTCGTGGCCGACCAGATGGCCGCCCAGATCCGCGGCGAGGCCGAGATGGTGCAGGCGATGGGCATGCGCGAGGCCGCCTTTGCCCGCTGGCAGCAGGCCCGCGGGCGGGCGCTGCGCGGCCAGATCGCGGCCTCCGATCTCGGCGGTACGCTGACCACCTCGACGCGGGCGTTCAGGCTCTTCCTGCAATCGGCGATGCTGGGGCTGGGGGCGTATCTGGTGCTGCGGGGCGAGCTGACGGCGGGCGCGATGATCGCCGGGTCGATCCTGCTGGGCCGGGCGCTGGCGCCGGTCGAACAGGCCATCGCGCAATGGCCGATGGTGCAGCGCGCGCGCCAGGGCTGGGACAGCCTGGCCGAGCTCTTGTCGACGGTGCCGCCCGAGGCGCCGCGCACCGTCCTGCCGCGCCCGCGCGCCCGGCTGGAGGTGCAGCGCCTGACCCTGGCGCCGCCGGGCAGCACCCAGCCGGCCCTGCGCGGCGTCAGCTTTGCCGTCGAACCCGGCCAGGCGGTGGGCGTGATCGGCCCGTCCGGGGCGGGCAAGTCGACGCTGGCGCGCGCCCTGACCGGGTTGTGGCGCCCGGCCGCGGGCACGATCCGGCTGGACGGCGCGGCGCTGGATCAATACGAGCCGGCCGCGCTGGGCGGCTATGTCGGCTACCTGCCGCAGCGGGTGCAGATATTCGACGGGACCATCGCCGAGAACATCGCCCGGCTTGCCGACCGCCCGGATGCCGAACAGGTGGTCGCCGCCGCGCGGATGGCCGATGCCCACGACATGATCCTGCAATTGCCGGACGGCTATGACACGCGGGTCAGCGCCGCCAGCGCGCGGCTCTCGGGCGGGCAGATGCAGCGCATCGGGCTGGCGCGGGCGCTTTATGGCGATCCGGTGATCCTGGTGCTGGACGAGCCCAACTCGAACCTCGACAACGAGGGCAACGCCGCCGTCAACGCCGCGATCAGCCGGTTCAAGGCGCAGGAACGCTCGGTCCTGGTGATGGCGCATCGGCCGGCGGCGATCCACGAATGCGACCTGATCCTGATGCTCGACGGCGGGCTGGTGCGCGCCTTCGGCCCCAAGGACGAGGTGCTGCGCAAGGTGGTGCACAACCACCAACAGATCGCCCGCGCCGGCACCGCCGGGGGCGTGCAATGAGCGTGCCGTCACAGGGCGCATGGTCGGCGCGCGGGCCGCTGACGGTGGGCCTTGTCGGGCTCTTCCTGCTGGTGGGCGGCTTCGGCGCCTGGGCGGCGATGACCACGATTTCGGGTGCGATCATCGCGCCGGGGCGGATCGAGGTCGACCAGAACCGGCAGGTTGTCCAGCACCCCGATGGCGGTGTCGTGGCGGCGATCGAGGTCGGCGAGGGCGACACCGTCGCCGAAGGCGAGGTGCTGGTCAGGCTCGACGGCACCGCACTGGCGTCGCGGCTGACGATCGCCGAGGGCCAGCTGTTCGAGCTGATGGCCCGGCGCGGCCGGCTCGAGGCCGAGCGCGACGGTCTGGGCGAGGTCGTGTTCGACCCGATTCTGACCGAGGCTGCCGAAGAGCGCCCCGATGCCGCCCGGCTGATGCAGGGGCAGGCGCGGCTTTTCGCGGCGCGCGCGGAATCCATCGCGCGCGAGATCGAGCAGCTGGAAAAGCGCCGCGAACAGATTTCCAACCAGATCGAGGGCATCCGTGCCCAGCAGGTCGCGCTGAAACGCCAGCTGGAACTGATCGAACGCGAACTGGCCGACCAGCGATCCCTGCTGGAAAAGGGACTGGCGCAGGCGACGCGCGTGCTGGCGCTCGAGCGCGAGGCCGCGCGGTTGAGCGGGCAGGTCGGCGAACTGTCGGCGTCCGAGGCGCAGTCGCGCGGGCGCATCACCGAGATCGAGATCGAGATCGTCAAGCTCGGCTCGCGCCGCCGCGAAGAGGCGATCACCACTCTGCGCGACCTGCAATACCGCGAACTGGAGCTGATGGAGGAGCGCCGCGCGCTGATCGAGCAGATGGACCGCCTCGACATCCGCGCGCCGGTCGCCGGCGTGGTCTACGACATGGCGGTCTTTGCCCTGCGCGCCGTCGTCCGCCCGGCCGAGCCGCTGCTCTATGTCGTGCCGCAGGACCGCCCGCTGATCATCAATGCCCGGATCGAACCCATTCACATCGACAAGGTCCATGTCGGGCAGGCGGTGCTGCTGCGGTTTCCCGCACTCGACCAGCGGCACACGCCGGAACTGACCGGCACGGTGCTGCAGGTCTCGGCCGACGCCTTTGTCGACGAAGGCACGCGGCAAAGCTATTACCGCGCCGAGATCTCGCTCAGCGAGGGCGAGCAGGCGCGCCTGCCCGCCGGTGTCGTGCTGATCCCCGGAATGCCGGTCGAAGCGTTCCTGCGCACCGCCGATCGCACCCCGCTGGCCTATCTGACGAAACCGCTGACGGATTACTTCACGCGGGCGTTTCGCGAATAGCGGCGCGCGGCGGCGTTGAAATCCGGTTTCCATCCGCCGCCCGGCTGGCTAGCCTGCGCCCATCCGAGTCGGGGAGAGAATGCGATGGGAAAGTTCGAGAAGAAGCTGGCCGAATTGGGCGTGACGCTGCCCGCGGCGCCCGCGCCGGCGGCCAATTACGTGCCCTATGTGCAAGTGGGCGACATGCTCTATGTTTCGGGCCAGATTTCCAAGGACGAAAACGGGCCGATCGCCGGCAAGCTGGGTGACGACATGAGCGTCGAAGAGGGGGCGGCGGCGGCAAGGGTCTGCGCGATCGCGCTGCTGGCCCAGGTCAAGGCGGCCTGCGGCGGCGATCTGGACCGGCTCAGGCGTGTGGTCAAGCTGACCGGCTTCGTCAACTCGACCCCCGATTTCGGCGATCAGCCGCTGGTCGTTAACGGCGCCTCGGACCTCATCGGCGAGGCGCTGGGCGAGGCCGGCCGACACGCGCGCGCGGCGGTGTCGGCGGCGGCGCTGCCCTTTGGCGTGGCGGTCGAGGTGGACGGCATCTTTCAGATCGGATGACACCGCTGCCGCGCGCCTTTCTGCGCCGGCCGCTGGCGCACCGGGCGCTGCACGACGTGGCAAAGGGACGGCCCGAGAACTCCCGCGCGGCGGTGGCGGCGGCGGTGGCGGCGGGATACGGGGTCGAGATCGACCTGCAGCTCAGCCGCGACGGCCGCGCGATGGTGTTTCACGACTATGACCTCGGCCGGCTGACCGCCGAGACCGGGCCCGTGCGCGACCGCGACGCAGCCGAACTGCGCGGCGTCCGCCTCGACGGCGGCGACGAGGGCATCCCCGACCTGGGCCAGGTGCTGGCGCTGGTCGCCGGCCGGATGCCGCTGGTGGCGGAACTGAAGGATCAGCACGGGCGCATGGGCGACGCCGGCGGCGCGCTGGAACGCGCCGTGGCGCGCGACATCGCCGGCTATGACGGGCCGCTGGCGCTGATGTCGTTCAACCCGCACATGGTGATGCGGCTGGCGCGGCTGGCCCCCGATGTGCCGCGCGGCATCGTCAGCTGCGCCTTCGATGCGCCGGACTGGCCGATGCTGGACGAGGAAACGCGCGCCCGTCTGCGCGGCATACCCGATTACGACCGCGCGGGGTGCGGCTTCATCAGCCACCGGGCCGAGGATCTGCGCAGCCCGCGCGTTGCCGAGCTGAAGGCGCGCGGCGCCGCGGTACTGTGCTGG
>CAZNMK010000021.1:8909-14675 GCA_964574045.1 uncultured Roseovarius sp.
TCGCCAGAGGCCGAGGCGCGCGCCCGCCAGGTGGCCGACAACATCACCTTCGAAGGCTACAAAGCCGCGATCCCGGCTTGACCCCGGCACGCGGGACCACAGATTGAGACCAGCGCAACCGGGGCGGGGTGCGATGGACGGAACCGCGATCACCATCGACGTACACGAGACGATCGGCGCCATCGGCGCGGCGGTCTGGGATGCCTGCGCCTGCCCCGAGGCCGGCGATGGCGGCCGCCCAAACGACCCCTTTACCACCTACCGATTCCTGAAGGCGCTCGAGGACAGCGGCTCGGTCGGACCCGGCACCGGCTGGCGGCCGTATTACCTGACGGCCGAGACCGGCGGCCAGGTGGTGGCCTGCGCGCCGCTTTACCTCAAGACCGACAGCCAGGGCGAGTACATCTTCGATTTCAACTGGGCGCACGCCTTTGAACGCGCGGGTGGGCGCTATTATCCCAAGCTGCAGATCGCGGTGCCCTTCACCCCGGTCACCGGGCGGCGCCTGCTGACCCGGCCGGGGTTCGAGGCCGAGGGGCGCGCGGCGCTGATCGGCGGCGCGGTCGAGCTGGCAACGCGCAACAAGCTGTCGTCGCTGCACATCACGTTCTGCACCGGGGACGAGGTGCGGGCGGGTAGCGATATGGGGCTGATGGCGCGCGCCAGCCAGCAGTTTCACTGGCTCAACGAGGGCTATGGCGATTTCGCGGACTTCCTGGCGCGCCTGTCGTCGCGCAAGCGCAAGGCGATCCGCAGGGAACGCCGGCAGGCGGGCGATTTCGGTGGCGACATCCGGGTTCTGAACGGCGCGCGGATCGAACCTCGCCACTGGCGGGCGATGTGGGATTTCTACCAGGACACCGGCGCGCGCAAATGGGGCAGGCCCTATCTGACGCGGGACTTCTTCGACATCGCCGCCGAGCGGCTGTGCGACGACGTCCTGATGGTCATGGCCGAACGCGACGGCCTGCCGGTCGCGGGCGCGCTGAACCTGATCGGGCGCGAGGCGCTTTTCGGCCGCTACTGGGGCTGCAGCGAACATCACCCGTGCCTGCATTTCGAGCTCTGCTATTATCGGGCGATGGATTTCGCCATCGAACACGGTCTGGCGCGGGTCGAGGCCGGCGCGCAGGGCGAACACAAGCTCGCGCGCGGCTATCTGCCAAGGCCGACCCATTCGCTGCACTGGATCGCCGATGGCGGTTTCGCCGAGGCGGTGGGCCGCTATCTCGAGGCCGAGCGCGCGGCGGTGGACGAGGATATCGAGGTGCTCACGGGCTTTGGCCCGTTCCGCCGCGACCGAAGGGAGGAAAGGGAATGAGCGAACATCTGAGCGACACCGCCCGCAAGACCACGCTGGCGCCGCTGCTCGAGGCCGGCTGGCGGATGCACGAGAGCCGCGACGCCATCGTCAAGACGTTCGAGTTCGAGAACTTCGTCGAGGCGTTCGGTTTCATGACCCGCGCCGCGATCTGGGCCGAGAAATGGAACCACCACCCGGAATGGGCGAACGTCTACAAGACCGTCGAGGTGACGCTGACGACCCACGATGTGGGCGGGCTCAGCCCGCTCGACGTCAAGCTGGCGCGCAAGCTCGACATGCTGGCGGGGTAGGGGCACGCTGCGGTTTTCCGCCCGGATCGCCTGCGGCCGAGGTCGTGCCGGCAGTTCCGTCACGATAGCGCGCAACGGGTCGGACCGGACCCTACGCGCCCCGGCCCCCGCGCCGGGGCCTCGTTTCGAATCGCGAGGCCCCGGGTCGAGCCCGGGACGCGCGATCGGCTTGGCGGCGTTCAGAACGGGCTCCGCCTCAGATGGTCTGGTCGTAGGCGCCCACCGACGGCTCGGTACGGATCACGGCGTCGATATCGGCAAAGATGGCGCGCATCTCGTCCTCGCTTGCGCCGCTTTCGCAGACCACCACCAGATTGGGCGTGTTGGAACTCGCGCGCACCAGCCCCCAGCTGCCGTTGTCGAGAATGACGCGGGCGCCGTTGACGGTGACGACCTCCTTGATCGCGCGCCCGGCCAGGGGTTCCCTGGCCTCGGCCCTGGCCACGAGCTTTTGCACCAGCCGGCCGAGCACCTGATATTTCTTCTCGTCGGGGCAGTGCGGCGACATCGTGGGCGTGGCCCATGTCCGCGGCAGGGCGCGGCGCAGGTCCGACATGGATTTGTCCGGGTGGCGGTCCATGAGCTTGCAAAGCTCGACCGCGACCCGCAGCCCGCAGTCGTAGCCGCGCCCCACGGGTTCGGCCAGAAAGTAATGCCCCGATTTCTCGAAGCCCGCCAGCGCGCCCAACTCCTTGACGCGGCGTTTCATGTGGCTGTGGCCGGTCTTCCAATAATCCGCCCGGGCGCCGTTTTCGCGCAGCACCGGGTCCGAGGCGAAGAGCCCGGTCGATTTCACGTCCGCGACGAAGGTGGCGCCGGGATGCAGGCGCGACAGGTCGCGGGCGAGGATCACGCCCACCTTGTCGGCGAAGATCTCCTCGCCCTCGTCGTCGACCACGCCGCAGCGGTCGCCGTCGCCGTCGAACCCCAGCGCCAGATCGGCGCCCGCCTCGCGCACCGCACGGGACATGTCGTGCAGCATCTCCATCGCCTCGGGGTTGGGGTTGTAGTGCGGGAACGTGTAGTCGAGCCGGTCATGCAGCCCCACCACCTCGGCCCCGATCCGGCGCAGGAGATCGGGCGCGAAATGCGACGCGGTGCCGTTGCCGGTGGCGCAGACCACCCTGAGCGGCCGCGACAGGCGGAAATCGCCCGCGAGATCGTCGAGATAGGCGTCGCGCACGCCATCGACGAATTCGTAACCGCCCCCCGGCCGCGCCTCGCCTTCGCCGCCGAGCACGATATCGCGCAGCTCGGCCATCTCCTCGGGGCCGTGGGTGAGCGGGCGCTCGAACCCCATCTTGACCCCGGTCCAGCCGTTGGGGTTGTGGCTGGCGGTGACCATCGCCACCGCCGGCACATCGAGGTGGAACTGCGCGAAATAGGCCATCGGGCTCAGGCAGGGGCCGATGTCCCTGACCCTTATGCCCGCCTGCATCAGCCCAAGCATCAGCGCCTGCTTGATCGCCAGCGAATAGTCGCGGTAGTCGTTGCCGACCGCGATCTCGGGGGCGATGGCGCGCCGGTGCATCTGGGTGCCGAGCCCGAGCCCCAGCGCGGCGATGCCGGGCAGGTTGATCTCTTCGGGGTATTTCCAGCGCGCGTCGTATTCGCGAAAGCCGGTGGGCCGGATCATCGGGTGGCTCAGGAACTCCCAGGTGTTGGGGGCGACGTCGGGCAAGGGTCTGGTCATGGAAAATTCCCGGGGTCAGAGGCGTATGGGCCGTTCCTTGGCCAGCCGGTCGAACCGCATCAGCGTCTCGATCAGCGCCGGCATCTCGGCAAGCGGCACCATGTTGGGGCCGTCCGAGGGCGCGCTGTCGGGGTTCTCATGTGTCTCGATGAAAACGCCCGCGACGCCCACCGCTACAGCGGCGCGCGCCATGACGGGCGCGAACTCACGCTGCCCGCCCGAGCTCGATCCCAGCCCGCCGGGCTGCTGCACCGAATGGGTGGCGTCCATCACCACCGGATAGCCCCAGCGCGCCATCTGCGGCAGTGCGCGCATGTCTGCCACCAGCGTATTATAGCCGAAACTGGTGCCGCGTTCGGTCAGGATAAGGCGGGTGTTGCCGGTGCTCTCGAGTTTCTCGACTACGCCGGCCATGTCCCAGGGCGCCAGGAACTGCCCCTTCTTGACGTTGATCGCGGCGCCGGTTTCGCCGGCGGCGATCAGCAGGTCGGTCTGGCGGCACAGAAATGCGGGGATCTGCAGGATTGCGGCCACCTCGGCCACCTCGGCGCACTGGCCGGGCAGGTGCACGTCGGTCAGCACCGGCAGCCCCAGCGCGTCGCGCACCGATTGCAGCATCTTCAGCCCCTCGGCCATGCCCGGCCCGCGCCTGCCCGAGATCGCGCTGCGGTTGGCCTTGTCGAAGGACGCCTTGAAGACGTATTGCGCGCCGGCGGCCGCGCAGGCCTCGGCCATCCTGCCGGCGATCGCCTGGGCGTGATCGGCGGATTCCAGCTGGCACGGCCCGGCGATGACCGTCAGCGGCCGGTCGTTGCCGATGCAGAGCCCCGAGAGGGCGACGTGTTTCATGGTCTACGACGATACCTGTTCCCTGAGGATGGACGCGGTCAGCGATATCATCAGGTAGATACCGGCGAAAATCAGGAACGCAACCGCCGTGTTCTCGAACGAGCGGGGATAAGAGGGATCCTGCGAGGCGACGGGATGCACGCTGACGGTCAGATAGCGCACCTGCTTGTTGGCCTCGATTTCCGATTGCCGTTTGGTTTCCAGCGCCGATTGCAGGATCATGTCGGCGGTCGCAAGGTCGGCCTGGGCCATCTGGATCGCGGCCGTCTGCGAGGCCAGCGAACTGGTTTTCTCGGTCGCCTGGGTCAGCCGCGCCTGCTGTTTCTTCAGCTCGGCGCGCAGCACCTCGATCTGGCTTTGCAGCGCCTCGACCTTGGCGCTGTTGGGCCGCGCGTTGTTGAGCTGCGTGTTCAGCGCCAGCTCCTTTTCCTGAAGCTGCAGCTCGACGTTCTGGATCAGCGCCCGGATATTGGCGATCTCGCCCTCGGGGTCGAGGATCGAGCTTTCCTGCAGCGCCACCAGGCGTTCCTGTGCCGCGCGGCGTTCGGCCTTGGCATCCTCGAGGCTTTTCTCGGCGGTCTCGACCGCGTCGAGGCGCTTTTCCTGGCTCAGCTCGTCGACGCGCTCTTCGGCGTATTCGATCAGCTGTTCGGAAAACCGGCGGCTCAGCTCGGGGTCGGCGGTCGACAGCTCCATCCGGATGACGCCCTCGGTGGGGTCGTAGCCCAGCTTGACGTATTTGGAATAGAGCTTGTAGGCCTTTTCGGTCGAGGCGTCCTTGTCCAGCCGCTGGATCGGGTCGATCCAGTCCTGGCTGAAATGTTCGCGAAAGCCCATGTCGGCATCGAGCCGCAGCATCGCGTCCTTGGATTCGAGATAGGACTGGGTGGCGATCGAATCCTGGCTGGTGGCGAACGAGGTGCCGCGCAGCAGCCCCGCGCCCATGCCGGTGCCCATCCCGTCGGCGGTCAGGATCAGGAATTCCGACTTGGTCGCGTACATCGGCGTGGCGATGGCATAGAAATAGTACCCCGCCACGAAGGTCGGCAGGAACACGAACACCATCAGCCGCGACATCAGCAGCGCCAGCTTGCGCCGGCGGCGGCGGCCGATGTCGCGCTGGATTTCCATGATCTCGGCGGCGCGCCGTTCGGCGGTGCCGATCTCGGTCGAGGGCAGCTGCGTGCGCGCCGCCGGCACCGTCTGCGGCAGTTGCACGCGCTGGCCGCCCGCCTCCGCGTCCACGGTCCGGTTGCCGTTGGAAGTGACCAGTTCCAGCAGGCGGGTGCGCTGGAACGGGTCGATCCCCTTGGCCCGCAAGAGCCGCACCGCGTCGAAATCGGATGTCGGCGCCAGCCCGTGTTTCTGGGCCATGCGCCGGGCCATGCGCAGCTGGCGCCCGGTCAGCCCCTCCTGCCGGATGGCGTCGATGTCGTCGGCGACGCTGGCCTCGCGCGCGCTGGCGACCTCGCCGCTGCGGGCGGTGCGGTGGCCGTCGTCGCCGGCGGGGCCGTCGGGTGCGGCGGTTCGGGGGGCGGGCTGGGGCGCCGGTCGGGATGCGGGCTGGGCGGCGGCCTTGGCGCGCGCGGCGCGGTCATCGCCGGCGGCGG
>CAZNMK010000022.1:0-7924 GCA_964574045.1 uncultured Roseovarius sp.
CCATCCTGGCCATCATCATGCCCGTGTTCGTGGTCGGCGCGGTGGTCTTCGGCGCGGCTTCGTACTATTCCATCGTGCAGGCGATGCGCATCGCCGACGCCGCCGTCGTCACTCCGTTCCGCTACACCAGGCTGCTGTTTTCGCTGGCGGTCGGCGTCACCGTCTTTGGCGAGCGGCCCGACATGCTGACGCTCCTGGGCGCGGCGCTGGTGATCGGGACCGGGCTCTATACCTTTTTGCGCGAACAGCGGCTGGCGCGGCGCATGGCCGGTTGAGCGCCGCAGTTGCATTCCCCCCCGAACGTGCTAGGGGACGGCGCAAACCCAGCCAGCCAGCCCCGGAGACCCCATGAGCATCATCGTCGACATCCACGCCCGCGAAATCCTCGACAGCCGGGGCAACCCCACCATCGAGGTCGACGTGGTTCTCGAGGACGGCAGCATGGGCCGCGCGGCGGTGCCCTCGGGCGCCTCGACCGGCGCGCATGAGGCGATCGAGCGGCGCGATGGCGACAAGTCGCGCTATCTTGGCCGCGGCGTGCTCGAGGCCTGCGCCGCCGTCAACGGCGAGATCGCCGACCTGCTGACCGGGTTCGACGCGACCGAGCAGGTGGCGATCGACACCGCCATGATCGAGCTCGACGGCACCCGAAACAAGGGCCGGCTGGGCGCCAACGCCATCCTCGGGGTGTCGCTGGCCTGCGCGCAGGCGGCCGCCGATTTCAGCGCCCAGCCGCTCTATCGCTATGTCGGCGGCACCTCGGCGCGCATCCTGCCGGTGCCGATGATGAACATCCTCAACGGCGGCGAGCACGCCGACAACCCCATAGACATCCAGGAATTCATGATCATGCCGGTGGCCGCCGGTTCGCTGCGCGAGGCGGTGCGCATGGGGGCGGAGGTGTTCCATACGCTGAAGGCCGAGCTCAAGACGGCCGGCCTTTCCACCGGCATCGGCGACGAGGGCGGTTTCGCCCCCGACATCGCCTCGGCCCGCGAGGCGCTGGATCTGATCGTGAAATCCGTCGAGAAGGCCGGCTACCGCCCCGGCGAGGACATCTATCTCGCCCTCGATTGCGCCGCCACCGAGTACTTCCGCGACGGCCGCTACGAGATGACCGGCGAAGGCGCGTCGCTCTCTTCGCAGGAAAACGTCGGCTATCTTGGGGCGCTGGTCGCGGATTACCCCATCGTCTCGATCGAGGACGGCTGCGCCGAGGACGACTGGGAGGGCTGGTGCGCGCTGACCGACGCGCTGGGCGACAAGGTGCAGCTGGTGGGCGACGACCTTTTCGTCACCAACCCCGAACGCCTGTCGCAGGGGATCGCGCGCGGCGCCGCCAACGCCATGCTGGTCAAGGTCAACCAGATCGGCACCCTGACCGAGACGCTTCAGGCGGTCGAGATGGCCCACCGCGCGGGGATGCGCAACGTCATGTCGCACCGCTCGGGCGAGACCGAGGACGCCACCATCGCCGACTTGGCCGTCGCCACCAATTGCGGGCAGATCAAGACCGGCTCGCTGGCGCGCTCGGACCGTCTGGCCAAGTACAACCAGCTCATCCGCATCGAGGAGGCGCTGGGCGAAACCGCCCGCTATGCCGGGCGGGGCGTGCTGCGGTAAAGCGTTCCGCTTCGCCCCGAGAACTTGGATGCACCGAGGGCAGCGCCCGCCGGGCGAAACGGTCGAGGGTCTGCATCGGTCCTTCGGGCTCCGGTGTCGGCCGGCCCCCTCCCCCCGCCCCGCCGCCGCCCGCGCGTTGATCTTGTCGGGGCTCTGCGGGGGCGCGGGTTCGCGCCCGCCGCCGCCCCCGGGGGCGGGGTCGGCCCGCGTGGCCGCCAGCACCGGGCCGGCGGGCCACACCGCCAGCAGCGCCGGGCGCGCCGGGCGCGAAACCTGCTTCCGCGCATGGCGGGCGCGCGCCAGTTCCCCAAGCCCCTCTTCGGCCAGCATGCGCAGCGCCTCGGGCCGGCCGTCGACCAGCGGCACGCGCCCCGCGGCGCAAAGCGCCGGCACCGCGCGCAGCCAGTTCGCGAGCCCCAGCGCATAGCCCGCCGCGCGCACCGGCACCTCGGGCGCCGCCGGATCGAGCGCGCGCGCGGCCGTCAAGAGCAGGTTGCCCGAGGTGGCATCCAGATAGGCGCGAAAGGCGTCGGGGCCGGCGAACGGCTCGCGGTGGATGTCCCAGCGCCGCGCCTCGATGAGCGCGTCGAGCAGCGCCGCCTCGCCGGGGCCGATCGCGCGTGCGAGCGGCGCCGCCACCTCGTGTTGGCGCGCCGACCCGCCCTCGCGGATCGCCGTCAGCACCTCGCGCCACCACTCGAGGCGCATCTCGGCGATGAGCGGCTCGGCCGTGACCCAGGGCGCGCGCGCCACCTCGACGTTGAAGGCGTAGATCGGAAAGAGTTTCTCGCGCGCCGCCACGGGCGCCGCCATCGCCGCGCGAAAGCGTTCGGGATCGGCCCGGCGGACGATCTCCGCGCAGGCCGCGACGTCGTCAGCCATCGCGCAGGAGCTTCCAGTCGATGGCATCGAGGAGCGCCTCGAAGGACGCGTCGACGATGTTGGGGCTCACCCCCACCGTCGACCAGCGCCGGCCCTGTCCGTCCTCGCTGTCGATGATGACGCGCGTCACCGCCTCGGTGCCGCCCTGGGTGATGCGCACCTTGAAGTCGACGAGCCGCATGTCGTCGATCGCCGACTGGTACTTGCCCAGGTCCTTGGCCAGCGCCTTGGAAAGCGCGTTGACGGGTCCGCGGTCCGAGCCCTGTGCATCGACCGATTCGGAAACCGAGAGCTTTTTCTCGCCGTCGATCTTGACCACCACCACCGCCTCGGAGAGCGATACCATGCGGTTGTGCTTGTTCCTGCGCCGCTCGACCGTGACCTTGTAGCGCTTGACCTCGAAGAATTCGGGCATCTGGCCCAGCTCGCGCCGCGCCAGCACCTCGAAGCTCGCCTGCGCGCTGTCGTAGGTATAACCCTGCTCCTCGCGCTCCTTGACGCGCGTGAGGATCGCCGCCAGCGCCGGATCATTCGGCGCCACCTCGATGCCGGCCTCGGCCAGCCGCTGGCGCAGGTTCGACTGCCCGGCCTGGTTCGACATCGGGATGACGCGGGCGTTGCCGACGAGCCCCGGATCGATGTGCTCGTAGGTCGCCGGGTCCTTGAGGATCGCGCTGGCGTGCAGCCCGGCCTTGTGGGCGAAGGCGGCGGCGCCGACATAGGCGGCCTGTTTCAGCGGCACGCGGTTGAGGATGTCGTCGAGCTGCCGACTGGCGCGGGTGAGCCCGGTCAGCGCCTCGCGGGTCACTCCGGTCTCGAACCTTGCGGCGTAGGGCTCCTTGAGCAGCAGCGTCGGGATGAGCGCGGTGAGGTTGGCGTTGCCGCAGCGCTCGCCGAGGCCGTTCAGCGTGCCCTGGACCTGGCGCGCGCCGGCGTCGACGGCGGCAAGGCTGCCGGCGACCGCGCTTTCGGTGTCGTTGTGGGTGTGGATGCCGAGCCGGCCGCCGGGGATGCCGGCGGCGATGACGCGGGCGGCGATGTCGCCGATCTCGCCCGGCAGGGTGCCGCCGTTGGTGTCGCACAGCACGATCCAGCGCGCCCCGGCGTCATGGGCAGCGCGCAGGCATTCGAGCGCGTAATCGGGATCGGCCTTGTAGCCGTCGAAGAAATGCTCGGCGTCGAACAGCGCCTCGCGCCGCGAGGCCACGAGATGGGCGATGGATTGCGCGATGTTGTCCACGTTCTCGTCGAGTCCGATCCCGAGCGCTGTGCGGACGTGGAAATCATGCGTCTTGCCGACGAGGCAGACAGCGGGCGTGCCGGCGTTGAGCACCCCCGCCAGCACCTCGTCGTTTTCGGCCGAGCGGCCCGCGCGCTTGGTCATGCCGAAGGCGGTGAGCGTCGCGCGGGTCTTGGGGGCGGCGTCGAAAAAGGCGCTGTCGGTGGGGTTGGCGCCCGGCCAGCCGCCCTCGATATAGTCGAGCCCGAGCGCGTCGAGGCTTTGGGCGATGGCCTGCTTTTCGGCGGTGGAAAAGCTCACGCCCTGCGTCTGCTGGCCGTCGCGCAGGGTGGTGTCGTAGAGGTAGAGGCGTTCGCGGGTCATGTCTCGTCCTTCCTGGCTTGGTCTGCGCGAAGGGACCCGCCCCGGCCCCCGAGCCGGGGTCTCGACGCCAAGAAACAAAGGTCCCGGATCAAGTCCGGGACGAGTTTTGGATCATTTCCCCCCGGATCGCCTGCGATCCGGTTCGCCCCCGACCACGCCCCTAGTGCGCAAGGGCGGCGTGCGGCCCGGCGGGGTGGGCGCAGGGCGCCCGCCCCGTGGGGGGCGGGTCGGGCGCCGCCCGGCGTATCCGCCGGGCGGGGCGGCTGTAGGGTGCGGTGCGTCATTTCAGGGCCTCCAGTTTGGAGGGGTCGAAGCCGGGCAGTCGAATAATTCGCGTGCCCTTGGGCGAGTTGCTGACTTCGGCCCCAGCTTCAGACACCGCAGCCTTCAACTTATCAGCGGTCTCATAGTCTTTCTCTTTGCGTGCCTGGTCTATCCTTTGCGCAAACTCGTTGAGTCGTTCTCTCCCATCGCGTTCCTGCAATTCGTACATCTTCGAGATGGCGAATTTTCTGAATTCATCGGTATATGTTGCCGCATCTATCGCGGTTCCCGAATCCTTCAGGTCAAACCCCAAGAGCAACTGACTTGAATACAGTCGGTGCAGATATTTCACTTTGTCTTCTGGTGCTTTCGGGATGCGTTTGGATTTCTCTCTGATCGCTTCTAACGCGGAGCGAGTATCGAGATCGTTGGCCAAGGTTTCTACGACCTCCTCAAAAGGATCGGTCGGTGATAGTGCTGTCCGTGTTTCGGTCCCATCATCGCCCAATGCCTTGGCAAATTCGATTACGACCTGACGCGCCTCATGGCGGCGCTTGACACCAAAATCCATCGGGTCCCGGTAGTGCGACATCAGAAACGACATGCGGATCACCTCGCCCGGCACGCCCTGATCGAGCAGGTCGCGCACGGTAAAGAAATTGCCCAAGGACTTGGACATCTTCCTGCCCTCGACCTGGAGCATCTCGTTGTGCATCCAGACGCGCGCGAACTCGCCCTCCGGATGGACGCAGCGGCTTTGCGCGATCTCGTTCTCGTGGTGGGGAAAGATCAGATCGCCGCCGCCGCCGTGAATGTCGAAACTCTCGCCGAGCAACTCATAACTCATCGCCGAGCACTCGATATGCCAGCCCGGCCGGCCCCGCCCCCAGGGGCTCTCCCACCCCGGCAGGTCGGGGGTCGAGGGCTTCCACAGCACGAAATCCATCGGGTTGCGCTTGTAGGGCGCGACCTCGACCCGGGCGCCGGCGATCATGTCCTCGACCGTGCGGCCCGAAAGGCGGCCGTATTCGGCGTAGCTCTCGACAGCGAAAAGCACATGGCCCTCGGCCTCGTAGGCGTGGCCACGGGCGATCAGCGCCTCGATCATCGCGATCATCTGCGGGACGTACTCGGTCGCGCGCGGCATGGCGTCGGGCTCGAGCGCCCCGAGCGCCGCCATGTCGTCGAGAAACCACTGCGTCGTCTCGGCGGTGATGTCGGCAATCGGCCGCCCGGTCTCGGCGGCGCGGGCGTTGATCTTGTCGTCGACGTCGGTGAAGTTGCGCACATAGGTCACATGCTCCGCCCCGTAGACATGGCGCAACAGGCGGTAGAGCACGTCGAAGACCACCACGGGCCGGGCGTTGCCCAGATGCGCCCGGTCATAGACGGTCGGTCCGCAGACATACATCCGCACATTGCCCGGCTCGAGCGGTTTGAGCGTCTCCTTCGTCCGGGTCCGGGTGTTGTATAGCCTGATCGTGGTCATGAAAGCCCTCGCGCACGCGTTGCCGCGGCGGGCTTATCAACTGGTTCGGAAAGATGGAACAGAGGACCGGCCCGCGCGACTATGTCAGCGGGTAATGATGCAGCAGATGATGATGGCGGTTCCGGTCATGGCGGCGACACTAGGGGCGCGGCCGGGCGGCGTCAAGCGCGCGGAAACCGAATCGCGCCCGCGCACGATGTTTTTGCCAGCTTCCGGATTTTCGGGATTTTCTTCGTCATGACCTACAAAATTCAGTAATGTCTTGCGCCAACTGCCCGTACGACGCCCAATAATCACCAGAACATTTCCGCCGCGCCCCCTATCCTGCGCCGTCAAGGATCGAAATTGCTGGCAGTGCAGGAAGGAGCCGCGCCATGAAGATCGTCGTACTGGGTGCCGGGGTGATCGGCGTCACATCCGCATGGTATCTGGCCCGCGCCGGCCATGACGTGACCGTGATCGACCGCGAGGATGCGGTCGCGATGGACACGAGCCATGCCAATGCCGGGCAGATCTCTCCCGGTTACTCCGCGCCGTGGGCGGCGCCGGGCATTCCGCTCAAGGCGATCAGGTGGATGTTCATGCGCCACAGCCCGCTCATCGTCGGGCCGCGCCCCGACCCGGCCAAGCTGGTGTGGATGGCGAAGATGCTGCGCAACTGCACCCCGGCGCGCTACAGGATCAACAAGGGCCGGATGGTCCGGCTGGCGGAATACAGCCGCGACTGCCTGATCCGGCTGCGCGAGGAGACCGGCATCGCCTATGATGGCCGCCAGAAGGGGACGCTCCAGCTCTTCCGCACCCAAAAACAGGTCGATGCCGCCGACAAGGACATCGCCGTGCTGCGCGAGGGCGGCGTGCCGTTCGAACTGCTCGACCGCGCGGGCTGTCTCGCCGCCGAGCCCGGCCTGCGCGACGCGGCGTCCCGCATCGCCGGCGGCCTGCGCCTGCCCGGCGACGAGACCGGCGACTGTTTCGCCTTCACCGCCGCGCTGGCGGACATGGCCCGCGCGGCCGGCGTCGTCTTCCGCATGGGCGAGAGCATCCGGCGGCTCAACCGCGCAGGCGGGCGTATCGCGTCGGTCGAGACCGATCGCGGCATGCTCGCGGGCGATGCCTTCGTCGTGGCGCTGGGACCGAACGCGCCGGCGCTCGTGCGTCCGCTCGGGCTCAGACTGCCGGTCTACCCGGTCAAGGGCTACTCGATCACGCTGCCGATCACCGATGCCGCGCGCGCGCCGCAATCGACGGTGATGGACGAGACCTACAAGATCGCCATCACCCGGCTGGGCGACCGCGTCCGCGCCGGCGGCATGGCCGAACTGAGGGGCTTCGACAAGAGCCTCTCGCCCCGGCGCGAGGCGACGCTGCACCATTCGGTGGGCGATCTCTTTGGCGGCGCCGCCGATCATGCCTCGAGCAGCTTCTGGTGCGGGCTGCGCCCGATGACGCCCGACGGCACGCCGATCGTCGGCCGGGCGGGGGCCGAGAACCTGTGGCTCAACACCGGGCACGGCACGCTCGGCTGGACGATGGCGGCGGGTTCGGGCCGGGTGCTGGCGGATCTGGTCTCGGGCCGCGCGGCCGAGATCGAGAGCGCCGATCTGGGATACGACCGCTACCTGCCCGCCGACGCGCCCGCCCGCGCGCGGCCCGACGGCCTGCGGCCCGTCCACGGCTGACGGCCCGGATATCGCGGCTGCCCGACCGGGGCGGCGTGGCAGGAATGGCCACGCCGCCCTTTTTTCATCGACGATGACGGCCACCGCGGACGATCGGACGGCGGTGGCGCGGCGCGGGCCGGTCCGTTTGCGACATCTGTCGCGATCAAGACAGACCGGGCCGCCAGAATCACCTTTTGCTGGGGGCCCGGTATCGCAGGGAGGCGGACCATGACGCCAGCGAGCGTGATCGCTCTGATCGAACGCACCATCGGTGCGGCGCGCGGGATGGCGGCGCGCGGGCGGCCGGGCCGGGGCTGACACCGACACCCCTACCCCACGCGACAAGAGGATACAGCGAAAGATGACACAACAGCTCGCCCGCCGCAGCGGCGGCCGCGC
>CAZNMK010000022.1:7934-13806 GCA_964574045.1 uncultured Roseovarius sp.
GCAATCTTTCACCCCCCCCCGCCCCCGCCGCGGCGGGGCCCGCCCCGCCCCCCCCCCCCCCCGCGCCGCCCCCCCCGACGAGGCGAGCCGCGCCATCCGCCCCGGCATGGAATGCCGCGCCCTCAACGTTCTGTCCGAGGACGACATCGGGAAAATCCACCGTGCCGCCCTGACCCTGCTCGACGAGGTGGGCCTTGCCGACGCACCCGAAAGCGGCGTCGAGCACCTGACCCGCGCCGGGGCGGTGCTGGGCGGCGACGGGCGGCTGCGCTTTCCCCCCGCGCTGGTCGAGGACACGGTCGCGCAAGCCAGCCGCGAGATCGCGCTTTGCGGCCGCGACCCGCGCCACGACCTGCACCTCGGCGGCGCGCGGGTGCATTTCGGCACCGCCGGCGCCGCCGTCAGCATGGTCGACATCGACGGGCGCGCCTACCGCGACAGCACGCTTGCCGATCTGCACGACGCCGCGCGAATCGCCGATAGGCTGGACAACATCCATTTCGTGCAGCGCCCGATGGTCGCCCGCGACATCGCCGACAACCGCGAGATGGACCTCAACACGCTTTATGCCTGCTGTTCGGGCACCACCAAGCATGTCGGCACCTCGTTCTCCGATCCCGCCCAAGTCGCCGACGGGCTGGAGATGCTGCACCTGATAGCCGGCGGAGAGGCGGCCTGGCGCGAACGCCCCTTCGTGAGCAACTCCAACTGCTTCGTCGTCCCGCCGATGAAATTCGCGACCGAAGCCTGCCAGACGATGGAGGCCTGCATCGAGGGCGGCATGCCGGTGCTGCTCTTGTCCGCCGGGATGGCCGGGGCGACCACCCCCTCGACCATCGCCGGCGCGATCGCGCAGTCGGTTGCCGAATGCCTGGCGGGGCTCGTCTATGTCAACGCCGTCCGCCCCGGAGCGCCGGCGATCTTCGGCACCTGGCCCTTCGGGCTCGATCTGCGCACCGGCGCGATGACCGGGGGCTCGGGCGAGCAGGCGCTGCTGAGCGCGGGCTGCGCGCAGATGCACCGCTTCTACCGCCTTCCCGGGGGGGCCGCGGCGGGGATGACCGACGCCAAGCTCCCGGACATGCAGGCCGGGTGGGAGGCGATGTGCTCGAACGTGATGGCCGGGCTTTCGGGGCTGGGCATGGTCTACGAGGCCGCCGGCATGCACGCCTCGCTGCTGGGCTTCTGCCACGAATCGCTGATCCTCGGCGACGACCTGATCGGCCACGCGTTGCGCTGCGTGCGCGGCATCGAGGTCGACGACGAGACCCTGGCGCTCGATCAGATCCGCGAGGTCTGCCTGAACGGTCCCGGGCACTACCTTGGCACCGGCCAGACGCTCGCGCGGATGCAGCGCGACTACGTCTATCCCGCCACCGCCGGGCGCAAATCGCCAAAGGAATGGGCCGAGGCGGGCGCGCCCGATCTCATCGCCGCCGCCACCGCCCGCAAAGAGGCGATCCTGTCCGAGCGCGCGGCGGCGCGGTTCGATCCGCTGACCGACCGCGCGATCCGGGCGCGGTTCGCCATCCACCTGCCGGCCTGAGCGGCGGGGCAAGGCAGGCCAGAATAACCCTTGACCTTGCCCCCGCTGGAAGGCGCATGAAGGGGCGCGACGCGCATGCCCACGCCACCCCGACAGGATGCACGAAAGGCCCCGAATGACCCGCCGAGCCGTAATCTATCCCGCCACGATTCTTCTGGTCGCGGGCGGTATCTATCTCTTTACCAGACCCGAGGCACCCGCGCCGCAGCCGCCACCGCAAACCGCATCGCAAACGGCCGCCGGCGCGGCAATGGTTGCCGTCTCGGTGCCCGAAGCGCTGAGCCCGCGGGCCGAGATGGGCAAGACCGCGTTCGACTCCAGCTGCGCCAGTTGCCACGGCCAAGACGCCGCCGGGCACGCGGGCAAGGGTCCGCCGCTGGTGCACCGCATCTACGAGCCCGGCCACCACGGCGACGCCGCCTTTGAGATGGCCGCCAACCGGGGGGTGCGCGCGCATCACTGGCAGTTCGGCGACATGGCGCCCGTACCCGGGCTGACCAAGGCCGATATCGCCAATATCGTGGCCTATGTCCGTGAACTGCAGCGGGAGAACGGAATCGAGTGAGAGTGGGGGGCGATCCTCGGATCTGGCCTTCCGGGCATGGAGGAACAGGATGAGGTCTGTCGGGATCAAACCCAGTTCGTGTTTCTTTCCGGGGCGTCAGCCCCGGATCGCGCCCGACCCCGCCCCCCAGGGCGGGCGCGATTGCGCCCACCCTCGGGGCCGGGCGCGACCCTCCCGTCAGCGCGTGTTGCACTCTTTTCGTATCCACCATGCCCGGCCCGCACACAGTCCGGGCGAATAATACTCATCGACAACCCCGCACCTTCACCCCTCCCCGAGCCGCGCCAGGATCGCCTCGCTGTCGAGCGCCGCCGCGTCAACGGCCCCGGCCACGCGCCCGCGCGGCCCGTCGAGCCGCGTGGCGACATAGCCCTCGGCCACCGCCGCCGGCGCCTGCGCGAGCAGCACCGCCGCCGTCAGGAGCGTCGCCAGGCTCTCGGCGAAGGCGCGCGCCTCGGCCTCCCCGGGCGGTCCGGCAAAGCGCGCGCGGTGAGCCGCAAGCGCGGCGTCATAGCGGCGGTCCTGGCCCTTCACCGCGTCCAGTTCGGCATCGACTGCCGCCGCGGCATGGGGCATCCGCGCCAGCGTGCGCAGGATATCGAGGCAGATGACGTTGCCCGAGCCCTCCCAGATCGAGTTGAGCGGCGCCTCGCGGTAAAGCATCGGCAGGGCGGTATCCTCGACATAGCCCATGCCGCCCATCGCCTCCATCGCCTCGTAGACGATATTGGGGCACAGCTTGTTGCCCAGGAACTTTGCCAGCGCCACGCCCAGACGGGCAAAGGCGCGCTCCTCTTCGCCGCCGCCGTCGAAGGCGCGCGCCACCCGCATCCCCAGCGCCAGCGTTCCCTCCCAGTCGAGCGCCAGATCGGCCAGCACCGCGCGCATCAGGGGCTGGTCGATCAGCCGGCGCTGAAACGCGCTGCGGTGGCGCGCCCAGTGGAGCGCCTCATCGAGCGCGGCGCGCATCAGCCCGGCAGGCGCCAGCGCGGTATCGAGGCGGGTGTGATGGACCATCTCGATGATGGTGCGCACGCCCGCGCCCTCGTCGCCCAGGCGGTGCGCCAGGGCGCCGGCGAACTCGATCTCGGCCGAGGCATTGGCGCGGTTGCCGAGCTTGTCCTTCAGCCGCTGGATGCGGATCGCGTTGCGCCCGTCCTCCAGCCAGCGCGGCACCACGAAACAGGTCAAGCCGCCGGGGGCCTGCGCCAGCGTCAGAAACCCGTCCGACATCGGCGCCGAGCAGAACCACTTGTGCCCGGTCAGCCGCCAGCCGTCGGCCCCCGGTTCGGCCCGCGTGGTGTTGGCGCGCAGGTCCGAGCCGCCCTGCTTTTCGGTCATCGCCATGCCCATCGTCGCCGCGGTTTTCTGTGCCAGCGGCCGGATCGAGGCGTCATAGCCGAACGCGGTCAGCCTTGGCTCCCACTGCGCGCAAAGCCCGGCATCGGCGCGCAGCGCCGGCACCGCGGCATAGCTCATCGTCATCGGGCAGCAGACGCCGGGCTCGACCTGGGTGGTGAGATAGACCATCGCCGCATGGGTGGCGTGGCCGCCCGCCGCGCCCCGCCAGGCGATGCCGGCATAGCCCGCCCCGAGGCCCAAAGCCATCAGCCGGTGCCAGGCGGGATGAAACGCCACCTCATCGAGCCGCCGCCCGCCGGCATCGAACACCACCGCCTCGGGCGGGTGACGGTTGGCGTCGCGGCCGGCCGCACGCATCTCGGCCGTGCCCATCGCGGCACCGTAGCCCGCGAGATGCGCCACATCCGCGCCGGCGGCGGCGGCATGGTCGCGCAGCGCCGCGTCGCCCTCCCACAGGTCGGCATCGCCGCGCACGGGCGGCTGGTTGGCGACCTCGTGAGTCGAAAGATCGGCGCTGGGCGGCAGTTGTGGCATGAAAGACTCGCTCCCGCCCCGATGCTAGCGCGGCCGGCCCCGGCCGGGAAAGGGGGATTCACAAAACCGCCGCGCTGTGGCAGGGTTGGGCGGTCCGCCCGGCAAGAGGCGGCAAACGAGGCAGAGCAGAGACCCGATGAGCACTCTCAACCGGCCCGCCCTCGGCGCGATCGTCTATGTCCTGGCCGTTCTGGGCATGGTGGTCTATTTCACCTTCGCCGCGGTGCGGGGCGATTACGGCATCTTCCGCCGGGCCGAGATCGAGGCCGAGGAAAAGGCGCTCAGGGCCCAGCTCGACCGGCTCGAGGCCGATCTGGCGCGGATGGAAAACCTCACCCGGCGGCTGTCGGACGATTTTCTCGATCTCGACCTGCTGGACCAGCAGGCGCGCCGACGAGATCGTGATCCGCTAGATCGCCTCGGGTTCAATCCGAAACACCCGCCCGGGCCTGACCCGGGCCCCGGCTCGGTGGCCGGGGCGGGTAACGGTATGATCTGGTGTCCCCGCGGGCGTGTCGCAAATTCCCCCTCGCCAGACGCACCCTTGTCGTGTTATGGATAGTTTAACGCTAAACTATCTCGAAACCGGAGGAGGACGCCGCACATGGCCGCCCGAAAAACCTCAAGAAAACCGAATATTTCCGCGGACGAACTGCGCCGGTATTACCGCAACATGCTGCTCATCCGCCGATTCGAGGAAAAGGCAGGACAGCTCTACGGGATGGGGCTGATCGGCGGATTCTGCCACCTCTATATCGGGCAGGAGGCGGTCGTCGTCGGGCTGGAGGCAGCGGCGGAAGACGGCGACAAGCGCATCACCACCTACCGCGACCACGGTCACATGCTGGCCTGCGGGATGGACCCCAAGGGGGTGATGGCCGAACTCACCGGCCGCGAGGGCGGCTATTCCAAGGGCAAGGGCGGCTCGATGCACATGTTCTCGACCGAAAAGCACTTTTACGGCGGGCACGGCATCGTCGGCGCCAACGTGCCGCTGGGCGCGGGGCTCGCCTTTGCCGACAAGTACCTGGGCAACGACCGCGTGACATTCACCTATTTCGGCGACGGCGCGGCCAACCAGGGCCAGGTCTACGAGACCTTCAACATGGCGGCACTGTGGAAGCTGCCGGTGGTGTTCGTGATCGAGAACAACCAGTACGCCATGGGCACGGCGCAGCGGCGTTCGACCTCGACCCCCGACATCCACACCCGGGGCGAGGCGTTCGGCATCCCCGGCGAGGCCGTGGACGGCATGGACGTCCTCGCCGTCAAGGCGGCGGGCGAAAAGGCGGTGGCGCACTGCCGCGCCGGCAAGGGGCCCTATATCCTCGAGGTCAAGACCTACCGCTATCGCGGCCATTCGATGTCGGACCCGGCCAAGTACCGCACCCGCGAGGAGGTGCAGAAGATTCGCGAGGAAAAGGACGCCATCGAGCATGTGCGCGACCTGCTGCTGTCGGGCGATCACGCCAGCGAGGACGACCTCAAGGCCATCGACAAGGAGATCAAGGCCATCGTCAACGACGCCGCCGAATTCGCCAAGGACAGCCCCGAGCCCGACGAGGCCGAACTCTGGACCGACGTCATCGCCGATGTGGCGCCGCAGAACGCGTGAGAAGGAGACAAGCAATGCCCACCGAAATTCTCATGCCCGCGCTCAGCCCGACGATGGAGGAAGGGACGCTCGCCAAATGGCTGGTCAAGGAGGGCGACACCGTCGCCTCGGGCGATATCCTGGCCGAGATAGAGACCGACAAGGCGACGATGGAATTCGAGGCCGTCGACGAGGGCACCATCGGCAAGATCCTGATCGACGAGGGCACCGAGGGGGTCAAGGTCAACACCCCCATCGCGGTGCTGCTGGA
>CAZNMK010000023.1:0-13702 GCA_964574045.1 uncultured Roseovarius sp.
GCCCGGCGTTGAGCCCCTGCCCCGCGATGGGGTGCATGCCGTGCGCCGCGTCGCCCACCAGCGCCACGCGGTCGGCAACGAGGCGGTTGGCGATGCTCAGCCCCAGCGGATAGGTGTAGCGCCGGCCGCAAAGCCGGATATCGCCCAGGAAATCGCCGAAGCGCGGTCGCAGCACCGACATGAAATCATCGTCGTCGAGCGCGGCGAACCCGGCGGCGGTGGCATCGCTTTCGCTCCAGACGATGGAACAGAGGTTTCCGGGCAGCGGTAGGATCGCCAGCGGCCCCGGCGGCATGAAGAACTGATGCGCCACGCCGCCATGCGGGCGCTCGTGCTCGACCGAGGCCACCAGCGCCGTCTGCCCGTAGCCCCAGCCGGTGCGCGCGATCCCGGCCCGCGCCGCCGTGGCCGATGCGCGCCCGTCGCAACCGACGACCAGCCGCCCCCCGAGCTGCCGCCCCGAGGCGAGGCGCAGCCGCACGCCCGACGGCGTCACCTCCTGGCTTTCGACGGTGCCGGTGACGCGGGCGATGCCCGCCTCGGCCTTCATCGCGTCGAGGAGCGCGCGGCGCAGGAAACGGTCCTCGACCATATGGCCCATCGGGCCTTCCTCGATCTCGCCGTGATCGAACTGCAGGAAAAAGGGCGCCGGCCCCTCGCCGGCGCGGCCGTCGGACACCTTGATCCGCAATATCGGCTGTGCCTTGTCCCCGACCAGATCCCACACCCCGATCGCGCGCAAGAGCCGCACCGAGGCAAGCGCCAGCGCATAGGCCCGGCCGTCGAAATCGGCGGCGCGGCGGGCCTTTTCGGGCAGCGCGTCGATCACCGTCACGCCATGCCCCGCCCGCGCCAGCGCCAGCGCCAGCGCCGGACCGTTCAGCCCGCCGCCCACGATCAGGATATCGCCGATCTCGTCCATGCCCCAAATATGGCCGCGCGGGCCGGATTGTCCATGCGCCATTGTCCATCGCACGGGAGGCGGCTAGGCTCGCGCCGCGACGCGGGTATCGGGAGGGGCCATGCAGGACTGGCTGTGGATGACGGCGGCCGATCTGGGCCGGGCCATCGGGCGGGGCGAGATCGGCCCGGTGGCCCTGTGCGAGACCTATCTCGACGCGATAGGGGCTCATCCCGAGCGCGACCGCATCTATTCCGCCGTCACCGCCCGCCGCGCGCTGGACGAGGCCCGCGCCGCCCAGCGGCGCGCCGGTGCCGGGTTGCGCCGCGGGCCGCTCGACGGGGTGCCGGTCAGCTGGAAGGACCTGTTCGACAGCGCCGGCACCGCGACCGAGGCGGGATCGAGGCTCCTGGCCGGGCGCGTGCCCGAGCGCGATGCAAGGGTGCTGGAAACCGCCACCCGCGCCGGGCTCGTCTGCCTCGGCAAGACGCATATGAGCGAGCTGGCGTTTTCGGGCCTGGGGCTCAATCCGATGACGGCGACACCGCCCAACCGCCACGGCGCGGGGCTGGCGCCGGGCGGGTCGTCCTCGGGCGCGGCCGCGAGCGTCGCGCTGGGTCTCGCCGCCTGCGGCATCGGCAGCGACACCGGCGGATCGGTGCGCGTCCCCTCGGCCTGGAACGATCTCGTCGGGCTCAAGACCACCGCCGGGCGGCTGCCGCTCGAGGGCGTGGTGCCGCTCTGCGAGCGGTTCGACACCGTCGGGCCGCTGGCGCGCTCGGTCGAGGATTGCGCGCTGGTGCTGGCGGCGCTTGGGGGCGGGCGGGCGGCCGATCTTGCCGGCGCCACGCTCAGGGGGCTGCGCCTGGCGGCGTTGCAGACCGCGGTGCTCGACGACATCCGCGAGGCCCCGGCGGCGGCCTATCTGGATGCGCTCGCGCGGCTGCGTTCGGCGGGCGCCGAGGTGGTGGCGCTCGACGCGCCCGAGGCGGCCGAAGCGCTGCCGATGTCGGGCGTCCTCTTTACCGCCGAGGCCTATGGCATCTGGGGCGAAACGATCGAGGCCGCCCCGGAAAGGATGTTCGCCCCGATCCGCGAGCGGTTTCGCGGCGGGCGCGACGCGACGGCGGCCGAATACGTCGCCGCCTGGCGGCGGCTGGCGGTCCTGCGGCAGGCATGGCACGCGCGCGCCGCGGGTTTCGACGCGGTGCTGATGCCGACCGCGCCCAACCTGCCGCCCGATTGCGCCCGCCTGCTGGAGGACGGCGACTATTACGTCACCGAAAACCTGCTGACCCTGCGCAATACCCGGGTGGCCAACCTGATGGGTCTGCCGGCCGTGACCCTGCCCACCGGCACGCCGGCCTGCGGGCTGATGCTGTGCGGGCGCCCCTTTGCCGAAGAGGCGCTGTTGCGGGTCGCGGCGGCGGCGGAGACGGCGCTGCGCTAAGGCCCGCGCCACCCGGCGGCAAACGCTCTGCCAAAATGCCACAACCGCTTGCCCGCGCACTGGAATTACTGGACCTGTCATCGCCGTTTCTGTAGGCTCTGGCGCAAACGGGGCATGAACGATCCCGGCATTCGAGGCAGGACAGGATGTTTCCCGAGCGGTTTTCGAACCTACCGGAATACGCGTTTCCGCGTCTGCGGGCGCTGCTTGACGGCCACCCGCCGGGCGGCGAGGTGCTGCATATGTCGATCGGCGAACCCCGGCACCCGTTTCCGGCCTGGGTCAGCGGGATCGTCGCCGAACACGCCGCCGAATTCGGACGCTACCCCGTCAACGAGGGCACGCCGGGGCTGCGCCGCGCGATCTGCGGCTGGGTGGCGCGGCGCTATGGCGCGACGCTCGACCCCGACACCCAGGTGATGGCGCTCAACGGCACGCGCGAGGGGCTTTACAACGCGATGATGGCGCTTTGCCCCGAATCCAAGGGCGGCAAGTGGCCGATGGTGCTGATCCCCAACCCGTTCTACCAGGTCTACATGGTCGCGGCGCTCAGCGTCGGCGCCGAGCCGGTGTTCGTGCCCGCGACGCGCGGCACCGGCTTTCTGCCCGATTTCAGCGCCCTGCCGGCCCGGACCCTGAACCAGGTCGCGGTTGCCTGGCTCTGTTCGCCCTCGAACCCGCAGGGCGCGGTGGCCACGCGCGAGGACTGGCAGCACCTGATCGGGCTGGCCGAGCTGTACGATTTCAAGGTCTTCGCCGATGAATGCTACTCCGAGATCTACCGCGACACGCCGCCCCCGGGCGCGCTGGAGGTGGCCCGCGACATGGGCGCCGATCCCGAACGGGTGGTGGTCTTTCACAGCCTCTCGAAGCGGTCGAACCTGCCGGGGCTGCGGTCGGGCTTTGCCGCCGGCGGGCCGCAATCCATCCGCCGGCTGAAACAGCTGCGCGCCTATGCCGGCAGTCCGCTGCCGATGCCATTGCAGCACGCGGCCGAGCGGGTCTGGGACGACGAGGACCACGTCACCGAAAACCGCCGCCTCTACCGCGAGAAATACGCGCTGGCCGACGACATTCTGGGCAGCGTTCCGGGCTACGAGCCGCCCGAGGCGGGCTTTTTCCTGTGGCTGCCGGTCGAGGACGGCGAGGCGGCGGCGCTGAAACTGTGGCAGGAGACCGGCATCCGGGTGCTGCCCGGCGCCTATCTGGGGCGCGAGGTGGCCGGCGAGAACCCCGGCAACGGCTATATCCGGGTCGCGCTGGTGGCCCCGGGCGACGAAGTCGCACACGGGCTGAGCCGCCTGCGAGGCTGCCTTTACGAATGAACGAGGACGAGGGACACGCATGGCATACCAGACACGCGGGCGCGAGCCGCTGCTAGACAGGTCGATGGCCGAGGCGATCGAGAAGCGCGGCAAGGAACTGGCCGGGCTGATCCTGCTGGCGGCCGCGGCGGCAATGACAGCCGCGATCCTCAGCTATCATCCCGACGATCCCAGCTGGATGTCGGCCACCGACGCGCCGATCCACAACTGGGCCGGGCATGTCGGCGCCTCGGCTGCGGCCACCGTCTTCATGATCCTGGGCTGGGGCGGGCTGGGTCTGCCCGCGCTCATCGGCGCCTGGGGGCTGCGGCTGGTCGTCCACCGCGGCGAGGGGCGCGCCATCGGCCGGCTGGTCTTTGCCCCGATCTGGCCGGCGCTTCTGTCGCTTTACGCCGCCACCCTGACCCCCGGCGCGGACTGGAGCGCGGCACACAGCTATGGTCTCGGCGGTCTCTTCGGCGACACGGTTCTGGCGACGCTCCTGAACCTGCTGCCGTTCGACCCCGAACTCGGGCTCAAGCTGATGGCGGTGGGGCTGGCGCTGGCGGCGGCGGGGTTCGGGCTGTTCGTGCTGGGCTTCTCGCGGGGCGAGATCGGGGCGCTGGCGCGGTTCCTGCTGATCGGCGTGGTGATGAGCTATGCCGGGCTGCGCGCCGCGCTCGCGCATGGCGCGTCGGGCACGCTGCGGGCCTCGCGGGGCCTGTCGTCGGGGCTGGGCGAGCGGCTGCGCGACCGGGCCGCGCGGCGGGCCGAACGCAAGGCACACGAGCGGACCGAACCCGCGCCGGCGCGGGGCAGCGGGCCACGCGCCGCTCGTGCCGAACCGGCGCTGTCGGCAGCCCCCGTCGCGGTGACAGCACCGGCGGCACAGGCACGGCCTGCCCCGCAAAGGGCCGAACGCCAGGGCGGCCTGCTGGCGCGGATGCCCGCGCTGATCCGCCGGCCCGAACCGGCGCCGGAACCCGAACTGCTCGAGCGGAGCTATCCGGGCGAGCCGCCCGAAGCCCCCGCGCCCGAACGCATCAGCGCCAGGATCGCCGAGGCGATCCGCACCCGCCGCGCCGCACCCGCCGCCGAGCCCGAACCGCCCGCCGACAAGCCGCTGACGCGCGGCCGCGGCCGCGGGCCCGATCCGCTGGTCCTGAAGGACACGCGCGGCACGGTGCTGCCGCCCGAACCGCCGCTTTCGGCAACCGCGGCGGCGACGCTCGACATCCCGCCGGCCCCGGCCGACGACGACATCGCGGATGACATCGAAATCCCGTTCGAAACGGCGCCGGGCGCCCCGGGCCCGATGCGGCCTCCGGCGGCGGCCGCGCGCAAGGTCGTGCAGCACCCGCCGCGTCGCGCCGCGCAACCCTCGGAACGGGCGCGGGCCGAGGCCCAGCCGGCGCTGGAGTTCGACGAAAAGCCGCGGTTCGAGTTCGAGCTGCCCGCGCTCGGCCTGCTGCGCAGCCCCGACACGGTCGAGCGTCACCACCTCAGCGACGACGCGCTGGAGGAAAACGCGCGGATGCTGGAAAACGTGCTCGACGATTACGGCGTCAAGGGCGAGATCGTCTCGGTCCGCCCCGGCCCGGTGGTGACGATGTACGAACTCGAACCCGCGCCGGGGCTCAAGGCCAGCCGCGTGATCGGCCTCGCCGACGACATCGCGCGGTCCATGAGCGCGCTTTCCGCGCGTGTCTCGACGGTGCCCGGCCGCAGCGTCATCGGCATCGAGCTGCCCAACGACAAGCGCGAGATGGTGCTGTTGCGCGAACTGCTGGCGAGCCGCGATTTCGGCGACTCCAACATGCGCCTGCCGCTGGCGCTGGGCAAGGATATCGGCGGCGACCCGGTGATTTCGAGCCTGGCCAAGATGCCGCACCTACTGATCGCCGGCACCACCGGCTCGGGCAAGTCGGTGGCGATCAACACCATGATCCTGAGCCTGATCTACAAGCTTTCCCCCGAGGAATGCCGCCTGATCATGATCGACCCCAAGATGCTGGAACTGTCGGTCTATGACGGCATCCCGCACCTGCTCAGCCCGGTGGTGACGGACCCGAAAAAGGCGGTGGTGGCGCTGAAATGGGTCGTGGCCGAGATGGAAGAGCGCTATCGCAAGATGTCCAAGATGGGGGTGCGCAACATCGACGGCTACAACGGCCGGGTCGAGGACGCGCTGTCGCGCGACGAGTTGTTCTCGCGCACGGTGCAGACGGGCTTTGACGACGACACCGGCGAGCCGGTATTCGAGACCGAGGAATTCGCCCCCGAAAAGATGCCCTACATCGTCGTCATCGTCGACGAGATGGCCGACCTGATGATGGTCGCCGGCAAGGAGATCGAGGCCTGCATCCAGCGCCTGGCGCAGATGGCGCGCGCCAGCGGCATCCACCTGATCATGGCCACGCAGCGGCCCTCGGTCGATGTCATCACCGGCACCATCAAGGCCAACTTTCCGACCCGGATTTCGTTCCAGGTGACGTCCAAGGTCGACAGCCGCACCATCCTGGGCGAGATGGGCGCCGAACAGCTGCTGGGCATGGGCGACATGCTGTACATGGCCGGCGGCGGCAAGATCATCCGCTGCCACGGGCCGTTCGTGTCGGACGAGGAGGTCGAGGAGGTCGTCAACCACCTCAAGGTATACGGCCCACCCGACTATGTCGGCGGCGTGCAGGACGGCCCCGACGACGACAAGGCCGGCGACATCGACGCCGTGCTGGGGCTCGGGGGCAACACCGACGGCGAGGACGCGCTCTACGACCAGGCGGTGCAGATCGCGATCGCCGACCGCAAGTGCTCGACCTCGTATATCCAGCGCAAGCTGGCGATCGGCTACAACAAGGCCGCGCGGCTGGTCGAACAGATGGAGGATCAGGGCATCGTCAGCCCGGCCAACCATGTCGGCAAGCGCGAAATCCTCGTGCCCGAGCAATGAAGCGGCGCCTTTGCGCGCAAGGCACACATTTGCGCGATCCGGCTGGTGCAATCGTGCCGGTCCGGCATAGATAGGACGCATGAAATCGTTGCCCGCACATCCGTCGCGCATCGCGCACCTGACGCGGCGCGCGGCCTTTGCCGCCGTGTTGCTGCCCGTCCTGCTGGCGGCCGTGCCGGCGGCGGCGGAAAAGCTGTCGCTGGCCGAACTCTCGCAATATCTCAACAGCTTTCGCACCGCGTCGGGCGAATTCACCCAGATCAACGACGACGGCACCATCAGCACCGGGCGGCTCTACATCCAGCGTCCGGGCAAGGTGCGGTTCGAATACGACCCGCCCGAGGACATGCTGGTCATCGCCGACGGCACCCGCGTCGGCGTGATCGACGGCAAGTCCAACACCGGGCCCGAGGCCTATCCGCTGCACCGCACGCCGCTCAAGATCATCCTCGCCCGCAGGGTCGATTTCAGCCGCGAGCGCATGGTCACCGGGCATGACGGCGACGCCAAGACCACCACCGTGCGCGCGCAGGATCCCGAGCATCCCGAATACGGCAGCCTGGAGCTGGTCTTCACCGCCGACCCGGTCGAACTGAGGCAGTGGGTGGTCGATGACGGCAGCGGCAGCCGCACCACGGTCGTGCTGGGCGACCTGAAAACCGGCATGCAGCTCGATAACGACGCCTTCGTGATCCCCGGCGTCGGCGCCGACAGGTTCGACCGTTAGGGCGTGGCGCGTTCAATCGGAAATACTCGAGCCCGGGGCGCGAATACCCTTGATTTCCGGGCACTCTAATACCGCCGGCAACTGCGCAGCTGTGCCTCGTAGACCTCTGCCCGCACCGCCGTCTTGTCGGCAACGCGCAACAGCCACGGCTTGCCCCGGTGGCTGCCCCGGCTGAAGCCGCCGCGCCCCTCGTGATAGGCCAGGTACTGGTTGCGGGCGTCGTGCTTGGATATCCCCAGCTTTTCGGACGATTTGTCCATGTACCAGCCCATGAAGTCGGCGGCGTCGCGGATGTCGTTGCGCCGCGCGCCCCGGCGCCCGGTCTCGTCGCGGTATTCGTCCCAGGTGCCGTCGAGCGCCTGGCTGTAGCCATAGGCCGAACTCATCCTGCCCATCGGAATGACCCCCAGCGCCCAGCGGAAGGGCGTGCGCGCCTCGCCGTCGAACTTGCTTTCCTGATAGATCGTCGCCATCTGCACATGCACCGGCACGCCCCAGCGGCGTTCGGTCGCGCCGAAGGCGCGCGCGTATTGCGGGCGCTGGTCGAGGATCGTGCAGGCATTGTCCAGCCGATCCGGCGGCGGACCGCCGCGGCCGCCGCAGGATCCCACCAGCAACACCAGTAGAATCGCGCGCAGAGTTCTGCTCATCTGCCTCTCGCTCGTTATTCGTTTTTCTTTTGAGTGTAACGGAAAGCGGCGGCCGGGGAAATCCTCAATTCGCCGATCCCGCCGGCACTGTCACGGCCGGGTTCACAGAGTGTTTCTCGACAGATTCCAAACCGGGGTTGGACAAATCGGCCTTGAAAGGCTTAGACTCCGGCGGTAGGGGCTGACGACCATGCAGACGAAGCGGGCAAAATATCACCTTGGCCAGATCGTGCGCCATCGCAAGCACCCGTTCCGCGGGGTGATCTTCGACGTCGATCCGCAGTTTTCCAACACCGACGAATGGTACGAGGCCCTGCCCGAGGACAGCCGCCCGGCCAAGGAACAGCCCTTCTATCACCTGCTGGCGGAAAACGAGCAAAGCTATTACGTGGCCTATGTCAGCGAACAGAACCTGATCGCCGACTATTCGGGCGAGCCGGTCGACCACCCCGACCTGCCCGACCTCTTCGGCCCGCTGCAGGACGGCCATTACCCGCTGCATTTCCAGTTGAACTGATCCGGCCCGCTCGGGCGTTTTCAGTACCCCAGCGCGCAGCCATCCTTGCGCGGGTCGCTGGCTCCTTCGAGCACGCCGCTGTCGTGAATCGCGATCGCCTGCGCACCGCCCAGCGGCGCGTCGGGCACCGCGACCTCGTGTCCCATCGCCGCCAGTTCCCGCCCGACCACCGGATCGTAGCCGCGTTCGAGCCACAGCACGCCGGCGTCGGCAAAGCTGCGCGGCGCGTCGATCGCCTCCTGCGGCGACATCCCGAAATCGCGCAGGTTGGAAACGAAGCGCGCATGCCCGCAGGGCTGATAGGCCCCGCCCATCACCCCGAAGGGCATCAGCACCCGCCCGTCCAGGCGCAGAGCGCCGGGAATGATGGTGTGCATCGGCCGCCGGCCGCCGGCCATCTCGTTGGGGTGGCCCGGCGTCAGGCAGAACCCGGCGCCGCGGTTCTGCATCAGGATGCCGAAGCGTTCCGAGGCGATGCCCGAGCCGAACGGGTGATAGAGCGAGTAGATCAGCGAAACCGCCATCCGGTCGCGGTCGACCACGGCGATGTAGACGGTGTCGCGGTGCACCGCCCCGGCCAGCGGCGCGGCCGCCGGCATCGCCCGTTCCGGGTCGATCAGCGCGGCCAGCCGGGCGGCTGTTTCAGGCGCCAGCATGTGCCCCAGCCGCGCGGTCCGGTCCGGGTCGGCGATGAAGCGGTTGCGCGCGTCATAGGCGAGCTTGGCCGCCTCGGCCTCGATATGGGTGCGCTCGGCGCCCAGCGGGTCCATCGCCGCGATGTCGAAATGGCGCAGGATGTTCAGCATCAGGATCGCGGTCGCCCCCTGCCCGTTCGGCGGATGTTCGACCAGTTCGACGCCGCCATAGTCGCCCGCCACCGGATCGGTATAGTCGCAGGCGACGGCGGCGAAATCGCCGGCCGTGTGCACGCCTCCCACCTGCCGCAGCGCCGCCAGCATGTCCTCGGCCACCTCGCCCGCGTAGAACCCGTCGCGCCCGTCCCGCGCGATGCGGCGCAGCACCTCTGCCTGCCCCGGCGCGCGGAACAGGTCGCCGGTTCTCAGTGGCTCGCCCGAACGGGCGAAATGCGTCAGCCCGTGCCCCTGCAGCGCCTTGCCCGCCTCGGGCAAGTCGAAGGCCACGCGCGGCGCGACCGGCACGCCGGCCTCGGCATAGCGGATCGCCGGCGCGAGAACGGCATCGAGCCCCATCCGCCCGTGATCGGCATTGAGCCGGCAGAAGGCATCGACCGCGCCGGGCAGCGTTACCGCCTCCGCTCCCCGCAGCGGGACCGTGTCGTGCCCGCGCGCGCGCAGATCGGCGGCCGATGCCGCCGCCGGCGCCCGCCCCGACCCGTTGAGCCCGCGCAGGTCGCCGCCGCCCGGCCCGGTGAACAGCGCGAAACAATCGCCCCCGAGGCCGGTCATGTGCGGCTCGCACAGGTTCAGCACCAGGGCACCGGCGATGGCGGCATCGACCGCGTTGCCGCCGCGCTCCAGGATGTCGACGGCCACCTTGGCGGCCAGCGGGTGCGAGGTGGCGCAAAGACCGTTCCCGGCCAGAACCGGGGACCGCCCCGGCAGGTGAAAATCGCGCATGAAGACCCCCTGCATTCCATCCTCGCCCGCGACCTTAGTCGCGCCAGAGGCGATTGCCAACGCGCCGCTCCGGCGGCCGTTCGGGATTGTCGTTTGCGGGGGGAAGACCTCGACGCCGCGCACTGGGTGGGGGCTGTTACACGCGGCGCCGAGGGAAGCTATATGCAGCTACGGGAACAGTATTGACCCTGCATCCGGGCGGATTTTCGCAATCATTTGGGCAATAATAAGTTTTCGCGCCCTCACCCGCCCGATCGCGGCCAGAAATGCAACTCAAGCGTGTTTTCCCGGCCCTCGCGGCGATAGAGCAGGAAATCCGACTGGGCGCGGATCAGGAACCAGCCGAATCCCCCCTCCGGCAGCCGGTCGCGGGGGACGTCCCGGTCTGGCAGGGCGCCGTCCGGCGGCGCGCCCCCGGGCCACGGCCGGCCGCCGTCGCGGACGCGGACCCCCACCCCCCCCCCGCCATGTTCGGCCGCCAGCCGGACCAGCGCGGCCGGTTCGGCGCGACAGGCGTGTTCGGCGATGTTGTTGAGCACCTCCGCCAGCACCGTCTCGACCCGCGACAAGAGCTCGGCCGCCAGCCCCGCCCCCGCGAGCGCGACGGACAGATCGCACAGCGCGTGCCGCGTGCCCACCGCCGTCGCCGGAAAGGCCAGGGTGGCAAGCCGCATCCCCCGCCCGTACATCGCACCGGCCCCGCCGCGGCCCGCCCGCTCAGCCCGCGGCACGGCCGCAGGCGGCATCGGCATCGCGGAATATCCCGAATACCGTGTCCATCCGTGTCAGGCGAAAGACCTTGTCGACATCCGGCGTCAGCCCGGCAAGGTCCAGCCGGCGTCCGGGGCCGAGGAATTTCATCACCGCGACGATCGCGCCCAGCCCGCTGGAATCGACAAAGGCGACATGGCTGAGGTCGAGCACCACATGCGCCGGCCCCTCGGCGGTCTCGGCGCGCATCGCGTCCTTGAACCGGATCGCGGCGGCCGAATCGATTCGCCGGGCATGAACGGTGACGACCCGCGTGCCGCCGCGACAAGAGCTTTGCAGTTCCATGCGCACCCCGCATCGGTTAGTGATTGCGCAAAGGCTAGCCCGCAATCCTTACCAAGGCGTATTCGGCGGCCGGAAACCCGCAAGAGGAGCAAGCAGATGAAAGAGGTGATCATAGCCGGCGCCGCGCGCACGCCGATGGGCGGGTTCCAGGGCGATTTCGACGGCGTCGAGGCCGCGCATCTGGGCGGTGCCGCGATCCGCGCCGCGCTGGCCGATGCCCGGACAGAGACGGTGGACGAGGTGACGATGGGCTGCGTCCTGCCAGCCGGCCAGGGCCAGGCGCCGGCGCGCCAGGCGGCGTTTCGCGCCGGCCTCGGCGAAGAGGTGCCGGCCACGACGCTCAACAAGATGTGCGGCTCGGGCATGAAGGCGGCGATGATCGGCTTCGACCAGATCGCGCTCGGCGCGGCCGAAACGGTGCTGGCCGGCGGCATGGAGAGCATGTCGATGGCCCCCTACCTGCTGCCCAAGATGCGCGGCGGCGCTCGCCTGGGCCATGCCGAGGCCAAGGATCACATGTTCCTCGACGGGCTCGAGGACGCCTATGACAAGGGCCGCCTGATGGGCACCTTCGCCGAGGACTGCGCCGAGAAGTACCAGTTCACCCGCCGGATGCAGGACGCCTATGCGCTGGGCTCGCTCGAGGCGGCGCTCGAGGCGCAGAAATCGGGCGCCTTTTCGGGCGAGATCGCGCCGGTCACGATCGCGACCCGCAAGGGCGAGGTCACGGTCGAAAGGGACGAACAGCCCGGCAAGGCGCGGCCCGAGAAGATCCCCCATCTCAAGCCCGCCTTCCGCAAGGACGGCACCGTGACGCCGGCCAATTCCTCGTCCATCTCCGACGGCGCGGCGGCGCTGGTGCTGGCCTCGGCCGACGCGGCGCAGGCGCGGGGCCTCAACATCCGCGCCCGCATCCTCGGACATGCGAGCCATGCCCAGGCGCCGGGCTGGTTCACCACCGCGCCGGTGCCGGCGGCGCAAAAGCTGCTGGCCCGCATCGGCTGGAGCAAGGACGACGTCGATCTGTGGGAGGTCAACGAGGCCTTCGCCGTGGTGCCGATGGCCTTCATGCGCGAGATGGATCTGCCCCGCGACAAGGTCAACGTCAACGGCGGCGCCTGCGCGCTGGGCCACCCCATCGGCGCCAGCGGCGCGCGGATCGTGGTGACGCTGCTCAACGCGCTCGAAAAGCGCGGGCTCAGGCGCGGCGTCGCCGCGATCTGCATCGGCGGCGGCGAGGGCACGGCGATCGCCATCGAGAGGGTCTGACCGCCGGCCCGGCGCGACCGGCCTCTCGGTGGCGCAAATCCGCAACCAGGTGTCGGGATTGGCACGCTCCGATTTCCGACTAGGTGATGTAACATGAGCCCCGAAAAAGGGAGATGGGCCGATGTCCGGGACGATCCGATTCACGCTCGATGGCCGCGAGGTCGAGGCCGAGCCCGGCCAGACCATCTGGGAGGTGGCCCACGGCCGCGGGCTGGTCATTCCGCATCTGTGCCACAAGCCGGCGCCGGGCTATCGCCCCGACGGCAACTGCCGCGCCTGCATGGTCGAGATCGAGGGCGAGCGCACGCTGGCCGCGTCGTGCATCCGCGAGCCCAAGGACGGCATGGTCGTGACCACCGATTCGGCCCGCGCCGAAAAGGCGCGCAGGATGGTGATAGAGATGCTGCTGGCCGACCAGCCCGTGCAGGAGGCGGCGCATGACCGATCGAGCCATTTCTGGGACATGGCGGAACTGAACGGCGTGAACGACAGCCGGTTTCCGAAACTCGAAACCGCGCGTGTGCCGCTTTTGGACGACAGCCATGTGGCAATGCGCGTCAACCTCGATGCCTGCATCCAGTGCGGGCTGTGCGTGCGCGCCTGCCGCGAGGTGCAGGTCAACGACGTCATCGGCATGGCCGGTCGCGGCCACGACGCCTTTCCGGTGTTCGATTTCGCCGATCCGATGGGCCAGAGCACCTGCGTCGGCTGCGGCGAATGCGTGCAGGCCTGCCCCACCGGCGCGCTGATGGAGGCGACGGTGCTGGACGACGCCCAGCAGGGCGACAGCGCCGACTACGACCGCGAGGTCGCCAGCGTCTGCCCCTTCTGCGGCGTCGGCTGCCAGGTCAGCCTCAAGGTCAAGGATGGCCGCATCAGGTATGTCGACGGCATCGACGGCCCCGCCAACGAGAACCGGCTCTGCGTCAAGGGACGGTTCGGGTTCGATTACATCCACCACCCGCACCGGCTGACCAAACCGCTCATCCGGCGCGAGGACGCGCCGGAAAAGGGGCTCAACGTCGATCCCGCCAACTGGCGCGAGTTCTTCCGCGAGGCCGACTGGGACGAGGCGCTCGATTTCGCCGCCGGCGGGTTGAAGCGGCTCGGCGATGCGCATGGCGGCAAGGCGGTGGCCGGTTTCGGCAGCGCCAAGTGCACCAACGAGGAGGCGTATCTCTTTCAGAAGCTGATCCGCCAGGGTTTCGGGCACAACAACGTCGATCACTGCACGCGGCTCTGCCATGCCTCCTCGGTCGCGGCGCTGATCGAGAACGTGG
>CAZNMK010000024.1:0-13555 GCA_964574045.1 uncultured Roseovarius sp.
GACGACCGCGCGATCCGGCAACTGGTGACGAAGCTTTACGGAAAACATCGTGAACGCTCGCCCATCCTCACCGTCTCGGGGTTCTCGACCGGCATCGTGTCCCACTACATCCTCATGGCGGCCTATGTCCAACGGGTGCGTATGCAGAGCCTGATGCGGGACATGTCGCGGCTGGATACCCGGGCGCAACGCGAGGCCCGCCTGCGCGACGAACTTGCCCGGACCGGCCGGACCATCGAACGGATGAAGGCCGATATCGCGCAATCCAAGGCACGGGCGAGCGCCCACGCGGCGCAGGGCGCGGCGGAGATGGCAAGGCTGACCGACGCGGCGATAGAAGAAGACGACAAGGCCCTGAACCGCCTCGCGGACTACAGGTATTATCTAGTGAAATGGCTCGACGATCCGATGCAGGGCCTGTCGGGACGGTGATTTCCATCAATGGCTGCCGGCAATCGGAACCGGCCGTGTCGAAGCCCGGTTCGCCGAAGACAGGGGAGGCAAGCGATGACAAGGTTCGAGGCAATGCCCGCGCGGCGGGCCTTCGTTCTGGGGGCGCTGGCCTTTGCCGGCGGCGCCCGGGGCGCGTTTGCGCGCGACCGCGCGGGCGACGATGACGGACCGGACCCCTGCCGCGGCCCCGGCGCTGCGGGGCAGGGCGTTCTGGCGATCCGTCAGGAGGATTTCGCGCGCTTCGACGTGGCACAACTGAAACAGCTGGAGGCAGAGATCCGGAAAAGAGCGGCGATAGGGCATGCCGTGGTGATCAGGGGATTCTCGCTCAAGATGACGGGAGCGCTGATACGCACCATTCTGGCCGCTTCCACTCGGGGCGATCCGGGGAAAGACGTCATCGGGCGCCTGCAGCTGCTCGTGCGCGACATGTCCGGCGCGGGGCGGATGGCCGGCAAGAGGCGCGGCCGTCTGAACCGGGAGTTGGCCACGATCGACGAAAGCATCCGCAACCTCGACCGTCAGCTCGCGCGACTGGCGGACGAGTCGCGCGGGACCGGCGGTGTCGATCGGGAATTCCGCAACGCGGCCGGGTGGGGGCTTGTCGGTCACAGGGATATGCTCAATGCCTACAGGTATCTGGTGGCATTCTGGCTGGAGGATCCGATTGACGGAACCGCCTGCGGGGTCCACACCCGGACCGGATGAGGGCGTGAGGGAGCGCGCGGGCGGGTGGCTCAGCCGTCCGCGGCGATTCGGGGCGCCGCGCCATCCCGCCGCCGCCAGATCGTCACCGGGTCGCGGCCCGGATGCCGCATGAGCCTGAGCATCCGTTCGGCCCTAAACCCCGGCAGGGCGGCGAAGGTGTCGAAGAGCGCCTCGGCCCCTTCGGCATTGAGCGGCACGTGCAGGTCGGGCTGGCCGGGCTGCGACAGCACCCAGTGGGCGGGCCGGCCGGTGGGATCGAGCGCGACCGCGCCCAGTTCCGACAGTGCGACCGTGCCCCCTGTGAGCGGCCCGAAATAGGCGATGCGGCCCTCGTCGACCTGGACCACGCCCGGGCCGCCCGCACCGGGGCGAAAGCGCGCGCGCTGCACCCCGGCGAGGGCCAGCGCGGCGCCGGCCAGTGCCAGGGCGGCGCCCATCCACGGCAACAGGCCGGTGCCCGCGAGCCCCCACCACAGCCCCAGCCCCAGCATGGCGGCGCCCGCGACGACCTCGCGCCAGCGCCAGAGCGCGGCGCGCGCTTCCGCGCGCACCAAGCTCATCGCCAGTCTCCGAGCGCCAGCTGCCACAGGGTGAGCGCCGCCACCGCCGCCGTGTCGGCGCGCAGGATGCGCGGCCCCAGCGCGACCGGATGGGCAAAGGGCAACGCGCCCAGCCGCGCGCGTTCGGCCGGCGAGAACCCGCCCTCAGGCCCGATCAGGATCGCCCAGGGTGCGCCGGCAAGGTCGCGGGGCAGGGCGCTGGCGCCGCCCGCCAGCGCCTCGTCGCAGAACATCAGCCGCCGTCCGGCGGGCCAGTCGGCCAGCAAGCGGGAAAGGGCCTGCAGCGCCGCCACCTCGGGCACGTAGGTGCCGCCGCACTGCTCGGCCGCCTCGATGGCGTGCGCCTGCAGCCGGTCGCGGCGGATGCGTTCGGCATTGGTGAAATCGGTCTGCACGGGCAGGATGCGCGCGGCGCCCATCTCGGCCGCCTTCTCGACGATGAAATCGGTGCGCGCCTTCTTGATCGGCGCGAACATCAGCCACAGGTCGGGCGGATCGCGCTGCGGCGCGGTTTGTGCGTCAGTGCGCAGAAGGCCGCCGCGCTTGTCCCTCTCGGCCACGCTGGCGCGCCATTCGCCGTCCCGCCCGTTGAAGAGCAGCACGCCGTCGCCCGGCCCCAGTCGCATGACGCCGAAGAGGTAATGCGCCTGTTCGCGGCTCAGGGGAACGGTTTGCCCTTGCCCCAGCGGGTGATCTACATAAAGCCTGACTTTCGGATCCTGCATGGGGGAAGCTTATGACCGGCACGGACAAGACGCCAGAGGCCGCGGATCGCGTCGCCGACGCCGTGAGCGGCAACTGGGTCGACCGCCGCGCGCCGCCCGGCGCGCGCCCCTATCTGCGCCTCAGCCGCGCCGACCGCCCGATCGGCACCTGGCTGTTGCTGCTGCCCTGCTGGTGGGGGCTCTTGCTGGCGATGCTGCATGACGGGCGGGCGGGGTGGTTCGATCTGTGGATCTTCGTCGGCTGCGGCATCGGCGCGTTCCTGATGCGGGGCGCGGGCTGCACCTGGAACGACATCGCCGACCGGCATATCGACGGCTCGGTGGCGCGCACCGCCTCGCGGCCGATCCCGTCGGGCCAGGTCAGCGTCAGGGGCGCGCTGGCCTGGCTGGCGGCGCAGGCGCTTGTCGCGCTGCTGATCCTGCTGACCTTCAACAGTGCCGCGATCCTGCTGGGGGTCGTTTCGCTGGTGCCGGTGTGCATCTATCCCTTCGCCAAGCGCTTTACCTGGTGGCCGCAGGTGTTTCTGGGGATCGCCTTCAACTGGGGCGCGCTGCTGGCGTGGACGGCGCATGCGGGGCAACTGGAATGGCCGGCGGCGGTGCTCTACCTCGCCGGCATCGGCTGGACACTCTTTTACGACACCATCTATGCCCACCAGGACGCCGAGGACGACGCCCTGATCGGGGTGAAGTCCACCGCCCGGCTGTTCGGCGAGCGTTCGCCGACCTGGCTGCGGCGCTTCCTGGTCGTGGCGGTGGCGCTGCAGGGCGTTGCGGTGATCGGTGCGCTGATCGACGGCGCGATACCTGCGATGTTCGTGGCGCTGGCCGGGACATGGGCCTTCGGCTGGCACCTGGCATGGCAGTTGTCGCGCTTCGACATGACCGACAACGATCGCCTGCTGTCGCTCTTCCGTTCGAACCGCGACGCCGGTCTGCTGCCCTTGCCGTTTTTCGCCGTCGCGCTGCTGCTCTGATTGCACTTGCGCGCCCCGGGGCATAAACACGGCCAGAGCAATGGACAACCGACTGCGAACCATGCGCCTTTCCACCATCTTCGCCATCGCCGGGGTATTCCTGGCCGCCGCGGTGCTGAGCCTTGTCTGCGCGCGCTTTGCAGTGGGGATGATCGAGGATACCTCGCGCAATACGGTGCGCGACACGCTTGACGAAAACCGCCTGACCTGGGCCGAGGTGGATGCCAACGGCCTGCAGGTTTTCCTGGCCGGCACCGCCCCGTCCGAGGCGACGCGATTCAAGGCGCTGTCGGTGGCCGGAACGGTGGTGGATGCCGCGCGGATCATCGACCAGATGCTGGTCGAAGACCGCGACCGGGTCGAGCCGCCGCGCTTTTCGATCGAAATCCTGCGCAACGGGGGCGGGGTGTCGCTGATCGGCCTGGTGCCGGCGGCGATGGACCGCGACGGATTCGTGGCCGGGGTCGCGGCCGCGGCGGCCGGCGCGCCGGTGGCCGATTTTCTGGAGGCCGCGAATTACCCCGTGCCCGCCAGTTGGGAGGCCGCGACCGGTTACGCCCTGCGGTCGCTGAAGGATCTCAAGCGCGCCAAGATTTCGCTGGATGCCAGGCGGGTGGAGATTACCGCGATAACCGACAGCGCCGCGGAAAAGGCGGATATCGAGGCGCGATTGTCGCGCCGCCTGCCCGACGGGGTGTCGCTGGCGCTGGACATCTCGGCGCCGCGGCCGGTGATCGCGCCTTTCGCCCTGCGCTTCGTGATCGGGGACGGGACGGCCCGGTTCGACGCCTGTTCGGCCGATACCGAGGTTGCGCGCGAACGCATCGTCGCCGCCGCCCGGGCCGCCGGGATGACCGGGCGGGCCAACTGCCTGATCGGGCTGGGGGTGCCGTCGCCGAAATGGGCCGACGCGGCCGAGATGGCCATTGACGCGCTTGCCGAGCTGGGCGCCGGGGAGGTGACGTTCGCGGATGCCGACATCTCGCTCGTCGCGGCCGAGACCGTGGCACAGGCCCGCTTCGACGATGTCGTGGGCAGCCTCGAGGCCGCGCTGCCCGAGGCGTTCGCGCTGCACGCGGTGCTGCCCGAACCGCCCGAGGAAAGCGCCGGCGAGGCGCCCGAGTTCACCGCCACGCTGTCGCCCGAGGGGCTGGTGCAGCTGCGCGGGCGCGTCGCCAGGGCCGAGCGCGAGCTGGTCGACAGCTTTGCGCGGGCGCGGTTTTCCTCTGACGGGGTTCACAGGGCGGCGCGCGCCGCCGACGACCTGCCCGAGGGATGGACATTGCGCGTCCTCGCCGCGCTCGATGCCCTGTCGCGGCTGTCGCACGGGGTGGCATGGGTGTCGCCCGACGAGGTGTCGGTTGCCGGCTCCACCGGCGAGGCCGACGCCGGCAACGCGATTTCGGGGATCCTGTCGGAAAGGCTGGGCAAGGGCGCGCGGTTCAGCATCGACGTCGAGTATGTCGAGGCGCTCGACCCGGTGGCGAGCCTGCCCACCCCCGCGGAATGCGAGGCGCGCATCGCCGCGGTGCAGGCGGATCGCAAGATCGCGTTCGAGCCGGGCTCTGCCAATATCGACCTCGGCGGGTCCGACATCATGGACGATATCGCCGAGATCCTGCGCGAATGCGGCGAGATCACGCTCGAGATCGGCGGCCACACCGACAGCCAGGGCCGCGAGGTGATGAACCAGCAGCTCAGTCTTTCGCGGGCCGAGACGGTGCTGAACGAGCTGCGCATGCGCCGGGTGCTGACCGGATCGATCACCGCCGTGGGCTATGGCGAAAGCAGGCCCATCGCCGACAACGATACCGAAGAGGGGCGCGAGGCCAACCGCCGCATCGAATTCAAGGTGATCGTGCCCGAAGAGGTGGTCGGCGATGCCGCCCGGGGGCAGGACGAGCTTGCAACCGGCGCCGAGACGTCGGAAGAACGGGCGGACGCGGATGCCGGGGGCGCCGGCGCGGGCGAACCGGCACAGACCGGCGCGACCCCGGACAGCGAAACGCAGGAAGACAGGGCCGATGAACAGGACTGAATTCGTCATCGCGACAGCGATCATCCTATTCGTGGCCTTCTGCCTGGGGTGGTTCGCCAACTGGCTGGTGCACCGTTTCATCCGCGTGCCGCAGTCGGATGTCGGCGAGCTGGAGCGCATGGCGCAGGAACTGCACGAGGCCGAGGAGACCCGCGACCAGGCGATCACCTATCTGCAGCAGCGCGAGGCCGAACTCACCAACCAGCTGGCCCAGGCCGAGGCCGAGCTGGCGGCGACGATGGACGGGCTGCGCGAGGCCCGCCATGAGGCCGAGGCGATGCGCGCCGAGTTGGAGCGCGCGCGATCCTGAGCGGGGATCGCCGAATCCCGGTCCGGGTACAAGCCGGGCGTCCAAGCAGCTTGTCGCTGACCGCATCGGCCGCTGTCGCTGCGGACCGAACCCTGTCGAGATAGGCCCTCGAACGAAGGGCGCGACGCCTGCGGGACTTGGGTCTCATACCCACGGCCGTTGCAATTGACCGGTTCCAGAATTTCAGCCGGATCGCTTGGCGATCCGGCATGCGCCCGCCCGCGCCGTCACGCCAAAGGCGTGCCTGCGGCACGACGGCGGGCGCATTCGCGCCCACCCGGGCGGGCGCATGCCTCTGTTGCGCGAAAGAGTCGGTCATTGCGGCCATTGGTCTCACCCGGTCAGGAACGCCTCGATTTCCGCCATGTTTGCGGCGCGCTTCAGGATGGTGAAATCGCCCCGTTCCAGCATTGCGCGGGTAGCGTCGACGATCACTTGTTGAGTGACCCGGGCCAGTCCGCCGCCGATCGATACGCGCGCGACGCCAAGCGCCCCCATCTGCGCGGCGGTCAGATCGCGCATATCGCCTGCGGCCAGCAGGTTGACCGGTATCCCGACGGCGGTCAAGGCACGGGTGGTGTCCGCATCGACCAGCGGGGCGTAGATCACGTCGGCGCCTGCCTTGGCGAACGCCCGACAGCGCCGGAGGGCCTCGGCCTGGTCATAGTTCCTTGCGAGCCAGCCATCGGCGCGGGCGGTCAGGACGATGCCTGCCGCACGGGCCGCGCGAACCGCCGCGTCTATTCGGGCGAGGGCCTGATCGAACGGATAGGATGTCGCCTCCGCAAAGGCGGTATCCTCGATCGAGACACCGGCCAGACCGGCCTCTGCCGCCAGCTGCACGGTTTCGGCGACCGTCTCGGGACTGTCGCCGAATCCGTTCTCGAAATCGCCGTTTACCGGCACATCGACCGCGGCGCAGATGTCGGCAGCGTGCTGCAACGCGACATCGCGGGGAACATGCCCGCCATCTCTCAAACCCAGCGTGAAGCCATGCCCGGAAGAGGTCGTCGCCAGCGCCTGCGCCCCCAGCCCGGCCATGACCTTCGCCGAGCCAATGTCCCAGGGATTCGGCATCACCACGGGCTTGCCCGGAACGTGCAAGGCGCGAAAACGTTCTGTCAACTCGTCGCGGCGCATAGCGTGGTCCTCCCGCCGTCCGGCTTTGGTATCGCTCGCCATGGCCGACATTCGCCGCGACATGTCGAAAGGTCAACCTTGGGCGCCAAGCGGCCATGGCAAAGGTTCATGCTCGACCCGTGGCCTTGGCGGTCGTCGACCTTGGCAGGCTTGCCGCTGCCGCCCGTTCACCCCCTGGCAAAGGCGACGATCGCGTCGCGCAGGCAATCCAGGCTGTCGGTGTGGGGCAGTTCGCCCCGCAGCGCATCGGCCAGGAGCGACAATTCGGTGCACGCCACCAGCAGGTGATCGGCGCCCGCGTCTGCCAGCGATGCCGCCGCCCGGGCCAGCGGCGGGGCGGTCTGCGCCGCGGGGGCGCCGGCCTTGACGGCGCGGATCGCGTCCAGCAGGCCCTGTTCGTCGGCGGGCCAGACCGGGGTCAGCCCCGCCGCCCGGAACGCGGCGTCGAACACGCCGACCTTGCGCGTGGCGGGCGAGGCCAGCATGCCGACGCGCCGCGCCCCGGTTTGGGACAGGCGATCCGCCGTCAGCCGGGTCATGTCCAGAAACGGCAGGCTGGTGGCGTGGCTCACCGCAACCGCATAATGATGGGCGGTGTTGCAGGGCATCGCCAGCGCCTGCGCGCCCGCGCGCTCCAGGTCTTGCGCCATCGCCATCAGTACCGGCATCGGGTCGGGTCCCTTGCCCTCGATCAGCGCCGCGATGCGCGAGGGTACCTGCGGGTTCTGATGCACGATCAGCGGGACATGGTCGGCGTCGTCGCCCGCCGGCACCGCCTCCAGCACCTTTCGCATCAGGAGGATCGTGGCCTCCGGCCCCATGCCCCCGAGGATGCCCACGGGTTTCATCGTCCCCGCCTCAGCGCGGCACGTCGAAACAATGGGTGTACCCGGTCAGCCCGATGGCCCCGCCGGTATGCACGAACACCACCTTTTCGCCCTTGGCGAAATGCCCCTTGCGGATCAGGTCGATCAGCCCCGCCGCGCCCTTGCCGGAATAGACCGGGTCGAGCAGGATCGCCTCGTACCGGGCGAAAAGGTCGATCGCCTCGAGCGTGTCCCCGGCCGGGATGCCGTAGCCGGGGCCGACATAATCGCAGTTGGCGACCACGTTCTCGCGCGCCACCACGCCGGGGCAGCCCAGCTTTTCGGCGGTGCGGCAGGCCAGGGCGAAAACGCTCTCTTCCTGCTTGTCCTTAGGTGCGCGCACGCCGATGCCCAAGAGCGGGATGCCCGCGTTCATCGCCGAAAGCCCGGCGATCAGCCCGGCCTGGGTGCCGGCGCTGCCGGTTGCGTGCACGATGCGATCGACCGCCAGCCCCCGCTCGGCGAACTGGCCCATGAGTTCGAGCGCGCAGTTGACATAGCCCAGCGCGCCGGTCGGGTTCGAGCCGCCGCCGGGGATGGCATAGGCGCCCCGCCCCTCGGCGCGAAAGCGTTCCGCCGCCGCCTCGAGCTCGGCGTTCATGTCGAGCCCGCCGCCGCGATGCTCCATCGTCGCGCCGTGCAGGTGATCGAGCAGGACGTTGCCGTTGTACTTGTAGTTCTCGTGGTTATAGCCCGTGCGGTCCTCGAGCAGGATATGGCAGTCCATCCCCAGCCTGGCGGCGGCGGCGGCTGTCTGGCGGGCGTGGTTCGACTGGGTGGCGCCCTGGGTCAGGACGATGTCGGCGCCCTCAGCCTGCGCCTCGGCCATCAGGAATTCCAGCTTGCGGGTCTTGTTGCCGCCCGTCGACAGCCCGGTGCAGTCGTCGCGCTTGATCCAGATCTCGGGCCCGCCGAGATGCGCCGATAGCCGCGGCAGCGGCTCGAGCGGGGTGGGCAGATGGGCGAGGCGCAGACGGGGAAACCTGGCAAGGTTCATGGTCGTTCATCCCTGATGGTTTGCCGCCAGCTTGCCCATTCCATCCCGGCTGTCCAGCCCGTCCGGCCGGCTGAGCCGGATGTCGGCGCTGCGGGCGTGGCCCTCCATCCCCTCGTGCCGGCTGATCGCGGCGGTGACGCGCGCGAGGTCGGGCAGGGCCTCGGCGCGCACCTCCTGCCAGGTCACGGTCTTGAGGAACTTGTGCACCGACAGCCCGCCGGTATAGCGCGCCGCCCCCGAGGTGGGCAGAACGTGATTGGGTCCGGCGGCCTTGTCGCCGAAGGCAACGGTGGTTTCGGCGCCGAGGAAAAGCGAGCCATAGGCCGCAAGCCGTTCGCGCCACCAGGGCAGGTCGCGCGCCTGCACATGCAGGTGCTCGGGCGCGCGCTCGTCGGCGTGGCGGGCCATGTCTTCGGCATCGCCGCACAGCGCCACCTCGCCCAGGTCGCGCCAGGCCGTGCCGGCGGCGGTGCGGTTCGGTTCGGGCAGCGTCGCGATCAGCGCCGGCACCCGCGCCATCACCGCCTCGGCCAGCGGCCGGCAGGTGGTGGCCAGCCAGACCGGCGAGCTGGTGCCGTGTTCGGCCTGCGCCACGAGGTCGGCGGCGACCAGCTCGGCATCGGCGCTGTCGTCGGCCACGATCAGGCTGTCGGTGGGCCCGGCGAACATGTCGATGCCGACCGGACCGAAGAGCTGGCGCTTGGCCTCGGCGACATAGGCGTTGCCGGGCCCGACCAGGATGTCGGCCGGCGGCGCGCCGAACAGCCCCAGCGCCATCGCCGCGATCCCCTGCACCCCACCGATGGTCAGGATGCGCGTGGCCCCGGCAAGGTGCATCGCATAGAACATCGGTGCCGGGATGCCCCCCGCCCCGGAGGGAGGAGAACAGGCGGTGATGTCGGGCACCCCGGCCTCGCGCGCGGTGGCGATGGACATCAGCGCCGAGGCGATGTGCGTATACCGCCCCCCCGGCACGTAACAGCCCGCGGCGCGCACCGCGATTTGCCGCTGCCCGGCGAAAAGGCCGGGGCGCAGCTCTATTTCCATGTCCTGCGCGGTCGCCCGCTGCGCGGCGGCGAAGCGCGAGATGTTGTCGTGCGCCCAGCGGATATCGTCGCGCAGCTGCTGCGGCATCTCTTCGGCGGCTTCCCCGATGCGCGCGGCGGGCACGGCGACCGGCCCCTCCCAGCCATCCAGCCGGCGGGCGTATTCCAGCGCCACCTGCGCGCCGCCCGCGCGCAGCCGTGCCAGCATCACCGCCACCATGTCGGCGGTGCCGGCATCGGCCCGCGGCGGCCGCGGGGCGGCGGATTTCAGCATGATCACCGGCATGGACGTCTCTCCTCGGCCCATCCTGATCGTGCCGGGCCGCGACCGGCAAGGGGCGCCGCACCGCGCACGGGCTGTTTTTTCGCCCGCCGAAGGCCGGCTTCGGAAAACCCGAACCTGCCCTTGCTGCGGACCGGCGCGGAATGCGCGGCTGCGCGAATGCGGAGCCTGAAACGACAAGGCCCCGCCGCAAGCGGCGGGGCCCTTGACCGGCCGGAACCGGCGCGCCGCCCTCAGGCGGTCGCGGCCCGGGCCTTGGCGATCTCTTTCTTGACCTTCAGCGCATTGGCCGACAGCTCGGTATCCCTGGCCTTGGCAAGATAGGCGTCGAGCCCGCCACGGTGATCGACGCTGCGCAGCGCGGCGGCGGTGATCCGCAGCTTGATGCCGCGGCCCAGCGTTTCCGACTGTAGCGTCACGTCGTTGAGGTTCGGCAGATAGCGCCGCTTGGTCTTGTTGTTGGCGTGGCTGGAATTGTTGCCAACCATCGGGCCTTTTCCGGTCAGTTCGCAGACACGCGACATCCGTTTCATCCTCGTCCTTGGCCGGCGCATGCGGCGCCCGGCAATGCCTACGGGCACCGCGAACGGCGGCGCCCTGAAATCCGTCGTCGGTCTTTACGGCCAAGGGATGCGGGCGTCAAGGGATTCGGGCGGCGAAAATCGCCACCGGGCAGCCCGGCGTCCGCGGTTGTCCGCGCCCCGCGCGGGCGGCCGCCGCCCTCGGCGAAATGCAATGCCCCGAAGCGGTTGCTGTCCTATCCCCGCCCGTGCGGCGCGTCGAAATCGGGGCGGGGGCCGATGGGCACGATCCCGTGCGGGTTCACCGTGCGGTGGCTGAAGTAGTAGTGGCGGGCGATATGGTCGAGATCCACCGTCTGTCGCACTCCCGGCCACTGGTAAAGCTCGCGCAGATAGCCCCAGAGGTTCGGGTAGTCGACGATCCGCGCGCGGTTGCACTTAAAATGGGTGTGATAGACCGCGTCGAAGCGTATCAGCGTGGTGAAAAGCCGCCAGTCCGCCTCGGTCGGCACGTCGCCCATCAGGTAGCGGCCGCGGCTCAGCCGGTCCTCCAGCCAGTCGAGCGTGTCGAAAAGCGGATGCACCGCCGCGTCATAGGCCGCCTGCGTGGTGGCGAACCCGGCCTTGTAGACGCCGTTGTTGAGGGTGTCGTAGACGCGCCTGTTGACCGCCTCGATCGCGTCGCGCAGCGCCTCGGGCCAGTAGTCGTCGCCATTGCCGGCGATGCGGTCGAAGGCGGAATTCAGCATGCGGATGATCTCGGCGCTCTCGTTCGAGACGATGGTTTCGCGGCTCCGGTCCCATAGCACCGGCACCGTCACCCGGCCCGACAGCTTGGGTTCGGCCTTGAGATAAATCTCGCGCAGATAGTCGAACCCGTAGAGCGCATCCCCCGTGGCACCCGGAAAATCGCGCCGGAACTCCCACCCCTCGGCCAGCATGTCGGGATGCACGACCGAGACGCCGATATGCTCCTCGAGCCCCTTGAGCGCGCGGAAGATCAGCGTGCGGTGTGCCCACGGACAGGCCAGCGAGACATAGAGATGATAGCGCCCGCTTTCCGCCGTGAAACCGCCCGTGCCGGAGGGGCCGGGGCGGCCATCGGGCGTGATCCAGTTGCGGAACCTGGCACCCGAGCGGACGAATTCGCCCCCGGTCGCGGCGGTGTCGTACCATTTGTCGTGCCATTGCCCTTCGACCAGCAGCCCCATTCGCGGCCTCCTTTCGCGGTGTTGCGATGGCGTCAAAGCTAGGCCAGGCCGCCCGCCGCGCCCAGATGCGCGCCCGCGCAGCGCCGGTGCGGCTGTGCACAGCCGGCCGCCGCGGGCGAGGCCGGCGATTCGCGTGCCCGCGCCCGAAAGCCACAGCGCACGAGCGAATTCGGCCGCGGCGGTCTATGCGCCGTGACTCCGGGCGCCGGGGCGCTACGGTTAGTGGCAACGGACAGCATCGGATGAGACCATGCAGGAGCATCTGCCGCCGGAAGTGCAGGCCGGCCTGGAAGAGGCCCGCAAACGGGCATGGCGCAAGGGCCATCGCCTGCGGGTGCGGGCGGGAGAGAACGAATTCCCCTTGCTGGGCGCGTGGGAGGACGGGTTCGCCGTGACCGGGCAGGTGGCCGGGCATCTGCGCGGGCATGTCACGCTTTACGATGGCGCGCGGCTGATCGCCGATTGCCTGATCGTCGCGGCCGAAGAGGACGAGGGCGGCGGCGCGGTTCGGTTCGAGTACAAGCGCGTGACCGAGCCCGCCGCCGCCCCGCCGGCGGATTTCGAGCGCGCGCCGGATGCGCCGGTGGCGCTGATCGGGCACCGACCCAAGGGCTGAGGGCGGCGCCATGGGCAGCCCCGACCAACAGGACCGGCTGGCAGTGCTGGCCGGGCTTTATTCCGGCCTCGCCTTCGGTCTTTTCTGGCTGCCGATCCGCGCCGCCGGCGATGCCGGTTTCGAGGGCCCCTGGGCGATCGCGCTGCTGGCGGGGCTGCCGCTCTTGCTGGTGCTGCCGCTGGCCTGGCGCCACCGGGCGGTCTATCGCGCGGGGCCGGCGGCCGACCTGTTGGGGGGTGTGGTGGCCGGCGCGGCCTTTGCCCTTTACGGGGTGGCGTTTCTCTATACCGAGGTGGTGCGTGCGATCCTGCTTTTCTACGCGATGCCGCTGTGGGGGTTTCTGCTGGGCTGGGTGATCTTGAGGGATCGCATCACCTGGTACCGCTGGGTCGCCATCGCCACCGGGCTGACCGGCCTGGCGGTGGTGTTCGGGGCCGGGGCCGGCGTGCCGCTGCCGCGCAACCTGGGCGACTGGTGCGCGGCGACAAGCGGATTCCTGTGGGCGGTGGCATCGCTGCTGATCCTTGTGCAGCGGCGGGTGAGCGCACTGGTTCACGGGATCAATTTCTTCGCCGTCGCGGCGGCGCTGTCGGTGCTGGCGGCGCTCGCCGCGGGTGGGGCGGGGCTGATCGGCCGCCCCGACTGGACGGCCCTTGTACCGATGGCGGCATGGGCGGTGCCGGTGGCAACGATACTGATCCTGCCGGCGGGGCTGGCCACGGTCTATGCGCCCACGCGGCTCAATCCCGGGGTGTGCGGGCTGCTGTTCATGGCCGAGATCGTGGTCGCCGCCGTCACCGCCGCGCTGTGGGCCGGAGAACCGCTGAGCGTGCGCGAGGCCGCGGGGCTGGGTCTGATCGTCTGCGCCGGGCTGGTGGAACCGGCGGCTATGACATGGCGGCGCCGGCGAAACGGTGCGGCGGTCGACCGGCCGCGCTGAGGCAGGCGCGCGGGCAGGCTTGCAGCCGGCTCGCGACGCTCTTAGCTTGATCGCGAGCAAGGCGAGAGCGTTCGCGAATTCCGCCACGCTTTCGACGCAACATAGCAGCGGAGCCCACGATGCCGGAGCCCGATCATCCCGCCGCCCTGCCACCCGAGGCGCTG
>CAZNMK010000025.1:0-13527 GCA_964574045.1 uncultured Roseovarius sp.
CGGCGGTGCCGCCGGGCGGAATAGGGATAGGAGGTGATTCAGGTTTTCTGGCCGGCGATCTAGCCGTGCAGATCCTGCAGCGCCTTCAGCATCAGCGGGCCCAGCCGGCGGGCGCCCACCTCCGACACGTGATCGTCGTCGAGATAGAGCGAATCGTCGCCGCGCATCCACGCGTAGCGGTCGCCCTCGGCAAACACCGGGTCGGGCAGGACCAGCGGCACGCCCATCTCCCGCGCCACCCGCCGCATCACCGCATGCGCGTCGGCCTGCATCCGGTCGTTGTCGGCCATCGACACGAAGCTGCGCTCGAACATCCGCCGGGCGGTGTCCTTGTCCAGCCCCATCAGCATCGCGTTCTGCACCAGGATGCTGGGGATCTGGCGCTGCTGGGGCACCTGCCCGACCAGCACCACCTCGATGCCGGCATCGCGGTAGAATTCGACCGTGCGGCGAAAGCCCTTTTCCAGCTCCGCGACCCGTTCCTCGTGGCTGATGAAGCTGCGCCCGGGCGTGGTGCTGACGGCGGTGCGCCAGTCGGCGTCGCCGTAAAACCCGGTCGCGTACATCGACCAGCGCGCGGCCAGAACCACCGTGTCGGTGCCGCTCTCCACCACCCGGGCGGCGAAATGGTCGACCGCCTTGCGGCAGTTCTCGGTCACGTCGCCGCCGCGGATCAGCCATACGCCGACCAGCGGCGGACAGCCGGGATGCCCGCCCACCACCACCGTGGCCGCGTGCGTTTGCGAGAATTGCTCGAAGGCCGGCACCATAACGGCCGCATGGCTGTCGCCGAGAACGGCGATCCGGTGCTCGGGATTTTCCGGCGCGTAGGCGGTGCACAGGTCGCGCACGCTTTGGCCCTTGTCCTCGGGGCACAGCCGTTCGGCGGTGGGGTGGCGCGTGGTCTGGTCGTAGAGCCGCGCCAGGAACGGCGACGCCTCGATGTCGAGACGGCTCTCGAATCCCTCCTCGACCAGGGTCCAGAACCCGGCCGCGGCGATCGCCACGATGCCCGCCGCGCTGGCGCCGAGGATGCCGCGGCGGCTGGGCAGCGCCCGTGGCGCGCGACCGCGAAACGGCTGTTCGATGAACCGCCAGCTGATCCAGGCCAGCACCAGCGACAGCACCACCAGCGCCGCCATCACCCAGCCGGGCACCTCGCCCGCGCCGCGGATGCGGGCGAAGACGAAGAGCGGCTGATGCCACAGATAGGCCGAATAGCTGATCAGCCCGACCCCCACCAGCGGCGGCAGCGACAGCACCCGCGCGGTCAGGGTGGTGGCGTCGGCAAAGAGGATGATCAGGCAGGTGCCCACGACCGGCACCAGCGTCCAGTAGGACGGGAACGGCACGCCCGTGTCGTACCACACCGTCGCCGCCAGGATCATCGCCAGCCCCAGCGCCGCCAGCACCTCGTTCCTCATCACCTTGCGGCGAAACAGGATCGCGGCGCAGATCGAGCCGGCCAGCAGTTCCCACAGGCGCGAGGGCGTGAAATAGAAGTTCTCGTCGGGGTACTTGCGCCAGCCCCATTCCGCCACCGCCAGGGACGCCAGCGCCAGCACGGCGAAGACGATCAGGAACTTGCTGCGCCGAAAGGCCCCGAGCGCGAAAAGCACTAGCGGAAAGAGCAGGTAATACTGTTCCTCGACCGCCAGGCTCCAGGTATGCAGGAGCGGGCGCAGATGGGCGTCGAGATCGAAATAGCCCACATGTTCGAGGAAATGCACGTTCGAGATGAAGAGCGCCGCAAAGGCCATGGAGCGCGCGAAATCCTCGAGCGGATAGGGCGGCAGCCACATCCAGGCAAAGGGAATGCACGCGAGCAGCACGACGAACAGCGCCGGCAGGATGCGCCGGGCGCGGCGTTCGTAGAATCCCAGCACCGAATAGGTGCCGCGCACCCGCTGTTCGATCAGGATGGTGGTAATGAGATACCCCGAGATGACGAAGAAGACATCGACCCCGACATAGCCGCCGCTCCAGAATGTCAGCCCGGCATGAAACAGGATGACCGGCAGCACCGCCACGGCCCGCAGCCCGTCGATCTCGCGTCTGTAGTGCACCTGGACCGCCCTCTTGTTTCGTCCGCGCCCCCTATAGGGGCGGCACCCGGCCAAGGCAAGCCGGCAGGGCCGGGACCGGATCCCCATCTTCATCTTGCCGAAAAAACACTCCGGGACAGCAGCGGCCCTGCCGAGGGCCGCGGCGCGGGCAGCGCCCCCATTCGCCGCGGCCGAAAGCATGGGGGCGACCGCTGCGGGCCGCCCCCTTGCCGTGCCTTGCAGTACCGGCTCAGCGCTTGGAGAACTGGAAGCTCCGGCGCGCCTTGCGCTTGCCGAACTTCTTGCGTTCCACCACGCGGCTGTCGCGGGTCAGGAATCCCGCGGCCTTCAGCGCCGGGCGCAGGGACGGATCGTAGAGCTGCAGCGCCTTCGAGATACCGTGCTTGACGGCGCCGGCCTGCCCCGAGAGACCGCCGCCCTTGACCGTGGCCATGACGTCGAACTGGTCCTCGACCCCGGCAACGGTGAACGGCTGGCGCAGGATCATCTGCAGCACCGGGCGGGCGAAATAGGCGCTCATCGCCTTGCCGTTCACCTCGACCTTGCCCGAGCCGGGCCTGATCCAGACACGCGCGACCGCATCCTTGCGCTTGCCGGTGGCGTAGGAGCGCCCCAGCTTGTCGCGCACCGGCTCGCGCGCGGGTTTTTCCTCGGCCACGGGCAGCGCGCCCGCCTCGGCCACGGCTTCGAGCCCCTCGAGGGTCCTGATTTCTTCGGTCATCAGCAGGCCACCCGCGTGTTCTTCTTGTTCATGGATTTGACGTCCAGCACCTCCGGCTGCTGCGCCTCGTGCGGGTGCTCGGCACCGGCATAGACGCGCAGGTTGGTCATCTGGCGCCGCGCCAGACGGTTGGAGGGCAGCATCCGCTTCACCGCCTGCATCACCACGCGTTCGGGGTGATCGCCTTCGAGGATCTGGCCCGTGGTGCGCGACTTGATGCCGCCGGGATAGCCGGTATGCCAGTAGTTCGGCTTGGCGCGCTTGTTGCCGGTCAGCTGCACCTTGTCGGCGTTGATGACGATGACGTTGTCGCCCATGTCCATGCTGGGGGTGAAGCTCGGCTTGTGCTTGCCGCGCAGGCGCGTGGCGACGATGGCGGCAAGACGGCCCAGAACCACGCCCTCGGCGTCGATCAGGATCCACTTCTTGTCGATATCCGCCGGGGTTGCAGAAAAGGTCTTCATTCTCGCTCTTCCCTTGGGGGTGTGTTCGATGGCCGGGTTCTATCGCATGCGCAAGCACAGTCAAGCGCGCAAGACCGGAATTTTCAGCTTGAAATCAGTATGTTAAAATAAAGGTACTATAATACCCCACAAGGACGGCGCATCTATGGCCCCCGCAGCCGCCCGAACAGGCGATAGCTGGCGCCGGGACCCTCGACGCTCAGCATCCAGCCGGAAAAGCTGCGCGCGACGATGCAGGCGTTGCCCGCCCCCGTCAGCACCAGTTCGGCGGGCAGCGCGCCCTCGCTGGCGAAATCGCCGCGTCCGGCAGCCGAGCCGGCGAAGCGCAGCTCCGTGTACAGCGCCGCCCTGCCCCCCGTCAGCGCGGTGTCGGTGCCGGACCATTCATAGCTTTCGGGCCAGGGAAAGGCGATCGTCCCGCGTTCGCCGCCGGCCGCGGACAGGACGAACGCGATCCCGTTCGCGCCCGCCTCGACCGCCACGTCCCACGATGCGCGCGGATGCGCGATCCCCTCGACGCAGCCCATTCCGCAGGCCCCCAGATACAGGTGCGCCGGCCCCTTGGGCACCAGCGCCGCGATCTGCGACACCTCCCATTCGCCCATGGCCGCGACCTGCCGGAACCGCGAGCCCGGAACCGGGTCGCAGGGGCCGGCAGGGGCCGGGCCGGGCGAGAACGCGGCCATGACGGCCGGCAACAGGAACATACGCCACCGCATGCGCCTAGTCTTTCGGCGGAATCGAATATGTCAAGCTCGCCCGCGCCACCGGCGCCTCGACCCCCTCGGAAAAGACCAGCACTTCGCCCACGGCCAGCGCCCGGCCGAGCTTGAGCAGCCGGCATTCGGCGATCAGGTCGGTATCGGCGGCGGGCTTGCGCATGAAATCGATCGAGCAGCTTGTCGTCACCGCCAGCGCCTTGGGTCCGATCATCCCCAGCACCGCCATGTAGACCGCCACATCCGCGAGCGCAAAGATCGACGGCCCCGACACCGTGCCGCCCGGCCGCAGATGCGCCTCGCCGACATTGAGCCGCACGCGGATACGCATCTCGGCCAGCTCCTCGATGGTGAAATGCGCGCTGACCTGCGGGAACTCGCGATCCAGCAGCGCGGCGACCTCGTCGACGGTCATTTTCAGGGGCATGCTTTTCTCTCTTTGCAATGGCGATTAAGAAGGACCACAACGCCCGATGAGAGACAAGGGGAGAGACAAGATGCCGATCCTGATCCGCCAAGACGACGGCCCCGTCGCCCGGCTGACGCTCAACGCCCCCGAAAAGCTGAACGCGCTCTCCGACGCCATGCTGGCTGCGCTGCACGAGGCGTTCGGCGCATTGCGCGAGGATCGCGGCATTCGCGCCGTGATCCTTGCCGGCGCCGGCAAGGCGTTCTGCGCCGGGCACGACCTCAAGGAAATGCAGCAGGGCCGCCAGGCCGAGGATGGCGGGCGCGCCTATTTCGCCGATCTCTTCAACCGCTGCGCCGCCGTGATGACCGCGATCCGCGACCTGCCCCAACCGGTCATCGCCCGGCCCCACGGCATCGCCACCGCCGCCGGCTGTCAGCTGGTGGCGTCGTGCGACATGGCGGTCGCGGCCGAGGGCACGCGCTTTGGCGTCAACGGCGTCAATATCGGGCTCTTCTGCTCGACCCCGATGGTGGCGCTGTCGCGCAACGTACCGCGCAAGCAGGCGTTCGAGATGCTCACCACCGGCGAATTCATCGGCACCGAGCGTGCGCTGGCGCTGGGGCTGATCAACCGCGCGGTGCCCGAGGGCGATCTCGACGCGGCCACGGACGAGCTGGCGCAGACCGTCGCGGCCAAGCTCGGAACGGCGGTGAAGATCGGCAAGCGCGCCTTTTACAGGCAACTGGAAATGCCGCTCGACGACGCCTATGCCTATACCCGCGACGCGATGGTCGAGAACATGCTCGACCGCGATACCGCCGAGGGCATCGCCGCCTTCATCGAGAAACGCCCGCCGGGCTGGACGCAATAGCGCATTCGGACCCACGCCCATGGACAACACGCTTCATATCGTCGGCGGCGGCATGGCCGGCTCCGATGCCGCATGGGCGGCAGCGCAAAGGGGCGTGCGCGTGGTGCTGCACGAGATGCGGCCCCAGGTCGGCACATTCGCGCACCGCACCGGAGACATGGCCGAAATGGTTTGCTCGAACTCGTTTCGTTCCGACGACGACGAGCAGAACGCCGTGGGCCTCCTGCACTGGGAGATGCGCGCCGCCGGCAGCCTGATCATGGCGACGGCCGACCGCCACCGCCTGCCCGCCGGGGGCGCGCTGGCGGTCGACCGCGATGCCTTTGCCGGCGACGTGACGGCCGCGCTGCGCAACCACGCCAATGTCACGCTGGAACCGGGCGAGATCGCCGATCTGCCCGATCGCGGCCAATGGATATTCGCCACCGGACCGCTGACCTCGCCCGCGCTCGGCGCCGCCATCGCGCGCGCCACCGGCACCGGCCGGCTGGCGTTCTTCGACGCCATCGCGCCCATCGTTCATGCCGACAGCATCGACATGACCCGCGCCTGGCGTCAGTCGCGCTACGACAAGGGCGAAACGGAGGAAGAACGCACCGCCTATATCAACTGCCCGATGGACCGCGCGCGTTACGAGGCCTTCATCGACGCGCTGCTCGCGGCCGACAAGACCGAGTTCCGCGAGGGCGAGGACGCGCCCTATTTCGACGGCTGCCTGCCGATCGAGGTGATGGCCGAGCGCGGGCGCGAAACCCTGCGCCACGGCCCGATGAAGCCGGTTGGCCTGACCGACCCGCATGCCCCGGATGTCAAGCCCTGCGCCGTGGTGCAACTGCGCCGCGACAACGCGCTGGGCACGCTCTACAACATGGTCGGGTTTCAGACCAAGATGAAGTACGGCGCGCAAACGGATGTTTTCAGGATGATTCCCGGCCTGGAAGAGGCCCGTTTCGCGCGCCTCGGCGGCATCCACCGCAACACGTTCCTGAACTCGCCCAGCCTGCTCGACGCGCAGCTGCGGCTCCGCTCGCACCCCCATATCCGCTTTGCCGGCCAGGTCACCGGCGTCGAGGGCTACGTCGAATCGGCGGCGATGGGTCTGCTGGCGGGACGGCTCGCCGCGGCAGAGATCAATGGCACCCCGCTGCCGCCGCCGCCCGCCGACAGCGCCATGGGCGCGCTCATTCACCACATCACCGGCGGCGCCGAGGCCCGGACATTCCAGCCGATGAACGTCAATTTCGGCCTCTTCCGTCCGGTCGAGGGGTTCAGGGGCGGCCGGCGCGGGCGGCGCGAGCGCTACAAGGCCTATACCGACCGCGCCAAGGCGGCCTGGGCGGACTGGCTGGCGCTGGATCGGCAGGAAAGCCTGTCCGCCACATGAGAAACGCCATGTATCCGGCTGATACATCATGATCTTCGCTACCCGTTTTGCGCCATCCCCAACCGGGCCGCTGCATCTGGGGCACGCCTATTCGGCGCTCCTGGCGCATGACATGGCGCAGGCGGCGGGCGGCGTTCTTCGCCTGCGCATCGACGATCTCGACACCGCGCGCAGCCGCCCCGAATGGGAGGCGCGGATATTCGACGACCTCGCCTGGTTGGGGGTGATATGGCAGGCCCCGGTCTGGCGCCAGTCCGCGCGCCTGGCGCGCTATCGCGCCGCGCTGGAACGGCTCTGGGCGCGGGGCCTTCTCTACCCCTGCACCTGTTCGCGCGCCGATATCCGCGCCGCCGCCAGCGCCCCGCAGGAGGGCGCGCCGATGCTGGGGCCCGACGGCATCGTCTATCCCGGCACCTGCCGGCCGGATCGCCCGCCCAAGGGCCCGATGCCCGACGCGCCGCTGCGGCTCGACATCGCCCGCGCGCTGGCGGCGGCGGGTGAAACGTTGTCCTTCACCGAAACCGGCGCCGGCCCTGACGGAGAAACCGGCGTCATCCAATTGACAGAACCGGACAGAACCGTGGGCGACGTGGCCCTCGCGCGGGCCGGAACCGGCGCCTCCTACCACCTCGCCATCGTCTGCGACGACGCCGACCAGGGCATCACCCATGTCATCCGCGGCCAGGATCTGTTTCCCGCCACCGCGATCCATGTCGTGCTGCAACGCCTCCTCGGGTTTGCCACGCCGACCTACCGCCATCACCGCCTGATTCGCGACGATGCCGGCCGGCGGCTGGCCAAGCGCGACGACGCGCGCGCCATCGCCACCTACCGGGCCGGGGGGCTGACCCCCGCCGACATCCGCCGCATGGTCGGGCTTACCCCGCCTCGGGGTTGAGGATTTCCACCTCCTCGCCCTCGCGCAGCGCGGTGTAGAAACAGCTTCGCCGGCCGGTATGGCAGGCCGGGCCGGTCTGGCGGACCAGAACCAGCAGGCAGTCGCGGTCGCAGTCGAAGCGCATCTCGACCAGGTTCTGCACATGGCCGCTGGTTTCGCCCTTGATCCAGAACGCCTGCCGCGAGCGGCTCCAATAGGTCACGCGCCCGGTTTCCAGCGTGTGCGCCACGGCCTCGGCGTTCATCCAGGCCAGCATCAGCACCTCGCCGCTCTCGACGTCCTGGGCGATTGCCGGCACCAGCCCGCGCGCGTCATAGCGCAATGTCGCAGGATCGAAGCTCATGTCGCGAAACCCCTTTCCGTCCGCCGCTTGCGGCTCTATCTATGGGGGATACGCGGAAAGGGAAAGCCATGAGCGGCGAAACAGACCTGATCAAGCTTTACTCGGCGCGCATCCTGGAACTGGCGGCGGATATTCCCCGCCACGGCCGGCTGGATGCGCCGCACGCGACGGTCAAGCGCCGGGCGCCGCTCTGCGGCTCGACCGTGACGGTCGACATCCGCGCCGAGGGCGACCGGATCGTCGACTACGCCGCCGAGGTCAAGGCCTGCGCCCTGGGCCAGGCGGCCGCCAGCGTCGTCGGCGCCAACATCGTCGGCTGCACGCTGGCGCAGGTGCAGGCGGCGCGGGACGCATTGAAGGCGATGCTGAAAGAGGACGGCCCGACGCCGCCCGCGCCCTTCGACGGGCTCGAGGTGTTGCGCCCCGCGCGCGACTACAAGAATCGGCACGCCTCGATCATGCTGACGCTCGAAGCCGCCGCCGAGGCGCTGGAAACGGCGCAGACATCGTCAAGCTGCGCCTGAACGTAGCCCCGCAACAAACTGGAAAACAGCAAAAAAACCGCCGCGCGCTTGCGATCAAGCGGCGGCGGCAGGGAATGCTCGGTTCCGGTTTTCCCGCCCGCGGGGTCCGGGCAAGAGGCAAGGCCCGGACAGGGACAGGCGCATCGACGATGGGGACAGGCGATGCGCGGGGCAAGGCGGGGCCGGGAACGTCGCAGGCAGAATCCTCAGAACGGGGCCGGCAGCCAGAGCAGCGCCAGCAGCGACAGCATCAGCGCCCCGCCGCCGATCATGTCGGCCAGGAGCGTGGCGCGGGACCGGGCGAGAACGGATCGGATCTGGTGCAACATGGGGCGGCTCCGTTATTGGCATCGTGTTGCTCTTTTGTTCCCATGTTCCACTGGCCATGTAAAGAACTTTATGCGAACATTCGGGAACATCCTGGCTAACGCTGCGAAAAAGCACAAAACTTTTTGTTCTTTCTACGTTCCGCGCGCCTAACCCACCCCGATCAGCCCGATCGCGCGGTCCTGTTCCATCAGCCACAACAGCACCCGCGCCGCCTTGCCGCGCGCGCCGGTCAGGTCGGGGTCGTCCGTGAGCAGCTTGCGCGCGTCGGACTGCGCCACCGCCATCAGCGCCGACTGCCGCTCGATGTCGGCGATGCGGAAACGCGGCAGCCCCGATTGCGCCGTGCCGATCAGGTCGCCGGCGCCGCGGATCTGCAGGTCGACCTCGGCGATGCGAAAGCCGTCCTCGGTCTCGCGCAGCGTGCTCAGCCGCCGCTCGGCGGCCTCGCCCAGCGGCGGCTGGTAGAGCAGAAGGCAGGTCGAGGCGGCGGTGCCCCGCCCCACCCGGCCGCGCAGCTGGTGCAGCTGCGCGAGGCCGAAACTCTCGGCCCGCTCGATCACCATGATGGTGGCGTTGGGCACGTCGACGCCGACCTCGATCACCGTCGTCGCCACCAGCACGCCGGTCTCGCCGCGCTGGAAACGCGCCATCGCGGCGTCCTTTTCCTCGGGCGGCATCTGGCCGTGCACGAGGCCGACGCGGCCCTCGCCGAGGGCCGCGCGCAGGCGGCGAAAGCGGTCTTCGGCGCTCGAGAGGTCGATCGCCTCGCTGTCCTCGACCAGCGGACAGACCCAATAGGCCTGCCGCCCCTCCTTGATGGCGCGGCGCAGGTGGTCGACGACCTCGTCCATGCGCCCCTGGCTGATGAGCGCGGTCGTGACCGGCTGGCGTCCGGGCGGCTTTTCATCGAGCACGCTCACGTCCATGTCGCCGTATTGCGCCAGCGCCAGGCTGCGCGGGATCGGGGTGGCGGTCATCACCAGCATGTCGGCGCGCCGGCCCTTGCGGCCCAGTTCCAGCCGCTGGCGCACGCCGAAACGGTGCTGTTCATCGACGATGGCCAGCCGCAGGTCGGCGAAATCGACGTCGCGCTGAAACACCGCATGGGTGCCGACGAGAATCCGGATCTCGCCCGATTTGAGCGCGGCGAGCTTGGCCGCCCGTGCCGCCCCCTTGTCGCGTCCGGTCAGGATGTCGAGGTGCACGCCGGCGGCCTCGGCCAGCGGTCTGAGCCCCTCATGGTGCTGGCGGGCGAGGATTTCGGTCGGCGCCATCAGCACGCCCTGCCCGCCGGCCTCGACCGCGATCAGCAGCGCCTTGAGCGCCACCAGCGTCTTGCCCGCGCCGACATCGCCCTGCAGGAGCCGGTTCATCCGGCGTTCGTCGGCCATGTCGGCGGCGATCTCGGCGAGCGCCCGGGTCTGGGCGCCCGTGGGGGTATAGGGCAGCGCCGCCAGCACCCTTGCCTGCAATTCGCCGGTGCCGACCGTGGCCCGCCCCTTGGCGCGCCTGAGCTTGGCCCGCGCCAGCGCCAGCGTCAGCTGATGGGCCAGGAACTCGTCATACGCCAGGCGTTCGCGCGCCGGGCTGGCGGGGCCGAGATCGTCCATGCCCTGCGGGGTGTGGGCGCGGCGCAGCGCATCGAGCCAGTCGGGCCAGCCGGCCTGCGCCTTTTGTGCCGGGTCGATCCATTCGGGCAGGTCGGGCGCGCGCGCCAGCGCCGCCTGCGCGGCCTTGCCCATGACCCGCTGCGTGACCCCGGCGGTCAGCGGGTAGACCGGCTCGAACTCCGGTATCTCGCCGGCCTCTTCGGGGGACAGGATATGGTCGGGATGCACCATCTGCGCCACCCCGTCGAAAAGCTCGACCTTGCCCGAGACGACGCGCCGCGCGCCGGTGGGCAGGAGGCGGGCGAGATAGTCGCCGCGGGCGTGAAAGAAGACCAGCTGAAACGATGTGGAGCTGTCCTCGACCTCGACACGGTATGGCCCGCCGCGGCGCGACGCCGGACGGTGGTGCCCGACCGTCACCTCGACCGTCACCACCTGCGGGAATTCGGCGCCCTGCACGGTCGGCCGGCGGCGGCGGTCGGTGCCCGACCAGGGCAGCGTGAATAGCAGGTCGCGCGGGCGCGCGATGTCCATCGCCTGCAGGTGGCGGGCGGTCTTTTCGCCCACGCCCGCCAGCGTCTCGATATCCGCGAAGACCGGATAGAGGATTTCGGGCCGGCCGCTCATGGCATGCCGACAAGGTTCAGCCAGCCATCCTCGTCGACGATCTCGACCCCCAGCTCGCGCGCCTTTCTCTCCTTCGAGCCGGCGCCGGGGCCGGCGATCACCAGGTCCGTTTTCGCGCTGACGCTGCCCGACACGCGCGCGCCCAGCGCCTCGGCCCGCGCCTTGGCCTCGGCCCGGGTCATCCGCTCGAGCGTGCCGGTAAAGACCACGGTCTTGCCCGCCACCGGGCTGTCGGAAACCTGGCGGCCCTCGTCTTGCTCGATGCTCAGATGCGCGACCAGCCGGTCGATCGAGGCGCGCTCGGCCTCCTGCCGAAAGCTGGTGACGAGCGCCACCGCCACCGTCGCGCCGATACCGTCGATGCCGGTCAGGTCGTCCCACGCCGCCCTGGCCGCGGGCGCCAGCCCCTCGAAAGCGGCATCGCGCGCGGGCTTGATGCGCGCGCGCCGCCCCTCGCGCGCGGCGGCCTGGCGTTCGGCAGCCTCGGCCGCGTCGGCCTGCAGATGGCGCGCGGCGGCCGGGGCGGCGGCATCGACGGCGGCGATGAGCGCCTCCCAGGTGCCGAAATGACGCGCCAGGTCGGCGGCGGCGACCTCTCCGACATGGCGGATGCCGAGAGAGAAGATCAGCCGCGCGAGCGGGATTTTTCTCCGACTATCAATGGCATCGAAGATGTTATTCGCGCTTTTCTCGCCCCAGCCCTCGCGGTTCTTCAGCTGTGTCGGGCAGCCGGGGCCGTATCGTGCCTGCAGGGTGAAGATGTCGGCGGGCTCGCGGATCCAGCCGTCGCGGTAGAGCTGTTCGACCTGCCTGGCGCCCAGCCCCTCGATGTCGAAGGCCGCACGCGACACGAAATGCCTGAGCTTTTCGACCGCCTGTGCCGGGCAGATTAGCCCGCCGGTGCAGCGGCGCACCGCGTCGCCCTCCTCGCGGATCGCGTCCGAGCCGCATTCGGGGCAAGTCACGGGAAACACGTAGGGTTCGGCATCGCCGGGCCGGCGCGACAGGTCGACATCGGCAAGTTTGGGAATGACGTCGCCGGCGCGGTAGACCTGCACCCAGTCGCCGACGCGGATATCCTTGCCGCCGCGGATCGGGCTGCCGGCGGCGTCGCGCCCGGCGATGTAGTCCTCGTTGTGCAGGGTGGCGTTCGACACCACGACGCCGCCCACCGTGACCGGGCGCAGCCGTGCGACCGGGCTCAGCGCGCCGGTGCGGCCGACCTGGATGTCGATCGCCTCGAGCCTTGTCCATGCGGTTTCGGCGGGGAACTTGTGGGCGATGGCCCAGCGCGGCGTGGTCGATCGCATCCCGAGCCGTGCCTGCAGGCGAAGGTCGTCGATCTTGTAGACGACGCCGTCGATGTCATAGCCGAGCTCGGCGCGCATCTGCTCGATGCGGGCGTAATGCGCCAGCATCGCATCGGGGCCCTTGCACAGCACCGTCAGCGGGTTGACCGGAAAGCCGAGCTCCGCCAGCCGGTCGAGCGCGCCGGTCTGGGTGTCGGCCAGCGGCTCGCTCGTCTCGCCCCAGCCATAGGCAAAGAACCTCAGCGGCCGCTCGGCGGTGATGCCCGGGTCGAGCTGCCTGAGCGACCCGGCGGCGGCGTTGCGGGGGTTGGCAAAGACCTTTTCCGACCGTTCCGCCTGCCGGGCGTTCAATGCGGCGAAATCGGCGTGGGCCATGTAGACCTCGCCGCGGACCTCCAGCAGCTCGGGCGCGCCATCGAGGCGGGCGGGAATGTCGGCGACGGTGCGGGCGTTGGCGGTGACGTTTTCGCCCACGGCGCCGTCGCCGCGGGTGGCGGCCTGCACCAGCTCGCCCCCCTCGTAACGCAGGCTCAGGCTGACCCCGTCGATCTTGGGCTCGGCGGTAAAGGCCAGCGGCGCGTCGCCGGACAGGCCCAGGTAACGGCGGATGCGGGCGTCGAACTCGGCGATTTCCTCGGGCGCGAACGCGTTGGCGAGGCTCAGCATCCGCACCGCGTGCCGGACCTGGGCGAAACCCTGCGCGGGCGCGGCACCGACCCGGTCGCTGGGGCTGTCGGGGCGCTTGAGATGCGGAAACCGCGCCTCGATGGCGGCATTGCGCGCCTTCAGCGCGTCGTACTCGGCATCGCTGATCTCGGGCGCGTCCTCGGTGTGATAGGCCGCGTTGGCGCGCGCGATTTCCCGCGCCAGGCGGGCGAGCTCGGCCTCTGCCTGAGCTTCGGTGAGCGTGCCGGTCCCGGGTCTGTCCGCCATCGCGCGCCTCCGCCGTCCGCGGCGGGTCGGGGCATCGTGCCCCGCCCTGCCCTTTACGGGGAAAGTGATAGGGCGCGCGCGCGCCGGCGTCCAGCGGTCAGGCGCTGGCCGCGAGCCTCGGGTTGGCGCTGGCGGCCGGTTCGGGGTCGCGCAGCACATAACCCCGGCCCCACACGGTTTCGATGTAGTTGTCGCCGTTCGTGGCCATGGCGAGCTTCTTGCGCAGCTTGCAGATGAAGACGTCGATGATCTTGAGCTCCGGCTCGTCCATGCCGCCGTAGAGGTGGTTGAGGAACATCTCCTTGGTCAGGGTCG
>CAZNMK010000026.1:0-10521 GCA_964574045.1 uncultured Roseovarius sp.
CTGGCCTACTGGAAGCGGCTCCTGAAACGCATCGACGTCACCTCGCGTTCGCTGGTGGCGGTGGTCGAGCACGGCTCTTGCTTTGCCGGCGTGCTGGCGGAACTGCTCTTTGCCGCCGACCGCAGCTACATGATGGAGGGCGAGTTCGAGGGCGACAACCGGCCCACCGCCACGGTGACGCTGAGCGAGGGCAATTTCGGCCGATACCCGATGGGCAACGACCTGACGCGCCTGCAAACGCGGTTCCTCGGCGCCCCCGAAATGGTCGAGGCCGCGCGCGGGCACATCGGCGAGCCGCTCGAGGCCGAAGCGGCGGACGAGGCGGGCCTCGTCACCTTCATCCTCGACGACATCGACTGGGAGGACGAATTGCGCATCTTCTACGAGGAACGCGCCTCCTTCAGCCCCGACGCGATGACGGGCATGGAGGCCAACCTGCGCTTTGCCGGGCCCGAGACGATGGAAACCCGCATCTTCGCCCGGCTCACCGCCTGGCAGAACTGGATTTTCAACCGCCCCAACGCCACCGGCCCCGAGGGCGCGCTGCAGCGCTACGGCACCGGCCAGCGCGGCGAATTCGACATGCGCCGCGTCTGAACCAGATCACAGACACCGCAGGACATACAGGGAGACACCCATGCTCGATCTCATCAATGTCAGCTACGACACCCAGATTCCCAACAACGTGGGGCTCAGTTCCGACCGGCGCGTGCTCAAGGCGCTGGAGAAATGGCATCCCGGCTATCTCGACTGGTGGAACAAGCTCATCCCGCAGCAGTTCCAGGAATCCTATGTCTATCTGCGCACCGCCGTCAGCGTCGACCCCAAGGGCTGGGCCAAGTTCGACTATGTCAAGATGCCCGAATACCGCTGGGGAGTGCTGCTGGCGCCCGAGGCCGAGAACCGCGTCATTCCCTGCGGCGAACACGCCGGCCAGCCGGCCTGGCAGGAGGTGCCGGGCGAATACCGCAACATGCTCAAGCGGCTGATCGTGATCCAGGGCGACACCGAGCCGGCCTCGGTCGAGCAGCAGCGTCTGCTGGCGCTGACCGCGCCCTCGCTCTACGACATGCGCAACCTCTTTCAGGTCAATGTCGAGGAGGGCCGCCACCTCTGGGCGATGGTCTATCTGCTGCACAAGTATTTCGGCAAGGACGGGCGCGAGGAGGCCGACGACCTCTTGCGCCGGCAGTCGGGCTCGGAAGAGGCGCCGCGCATGCTCGGTGCCTTCAACGAGGAGACACCCGACTGGCTGTCGTTCTTCATGTTCACCTATTTCACCGACCGCGACGGCAAGATGCAGCTCGAAAGCCTCGCGCAATCGGGGTTCGATCCGCTCAGCCGCACCTGCCGCTTCATGCTGACCGAGGAGGCGCACCACATGTTCGTGGGCGAAACCGGCGTCGGGCGCACCATCGAGCGCACCTGCGAGGCGATGAAGGAAAACGGCATCGACGACCCTTCGGACGTCGACCGCATCCGCGGGCTGGGCGTGATCGACCTGCCGCTCATCCAGAAGAAGCTCAACCTGCACTACACGCTCTCGCTCGACCTCTTCGGGCAGGAGGTGTCCACGAACGCCGCCAACGCCTTCAACGCCGGCATCAAGGGCCGCTACATGGAGCACAAGATCGAGGACGATCACAAGCTCACCTCGGACACCTACACGGTGTGGGATCTCGAGGACGGCAAGGCGGTGCAGAAGGAGGTGCCGGCACTCACCGCGATCAACATGCGCCTGCGCGACGACTACACCCGCGACGCCGCCGGCGGGGTCAAGCGCTGGAACAAGATCATCGAGAAGGCCGGCATCGACTTCGAGCTGAAGCTCCCGCACGAGGCGTTCAACCGCAAGATCGGGGTCTTCGCCGGCGGGCTCTTCGATCCCGAGGGCAATGTCGTCACGGGGGCCGAATACGACGCCGGACAGCCGCAGTGGCTGCCCACCCATGCCGACGGCGATTTCATCCAGTCGCTGATGAAGCCGCAGTACGAGCCGGGCAAGTTCGCCCGCTGGATCGCGCCGCCCAAGGTCGGCATCGACAACAAGACGGGCGATTTCGAGTACGTCCAGCTCTACATGGCCTGAGCGGCCCGCGCGCCGTCCCCTGGCGGGGGCGGCGTGTGCCGTCCGGCGGAAAGCGTGCCCCATGACCAAACCGTTCAAGCAGCACCTGATCGACCCGGAAATCTGCATCCGGTGCTATACCTGCGAAAACACCTGCCCCATCGACGCCATCACCCATGACGAAAACAACGTCGTCGTCGACCCCGAGATCTGCGAACAGTGCATGGCCTGCATCCCGGTCTGCCCTACCGGGTCGATCGACGAGTGGCGGGTGGTCACGACGCCCTACACGCTCGAGGAACAATTCTCCTGGGACGAACTGCCGGCGCAGGAAGAGATCGGCGAGGTTGCGGATGGCGGCGGCATCGAGGCGCTCGACGACGAGATCGCGCGCCTGCTCGAAGAGGCCCATGCCGGTGCGGGCGGCAAGGCGCGCGCGCCCGCCTCGGCGGCTAAGGCGTCGGTCAACCTCTACAACCTCGAGCGGCCCGCGCGGGCGCGGGTGCAGGGCAACTACCGCCTGACCGCCGAGGGCGCGGATGCGGATGTGCGCCACATCATCCTCGATTTCGCGGCCCAGCCCTTTCCGGTGCTTGAGGGCCAGTCGATCGGCATCGTCCCGCCGGGCAAAGATGCCGAGGGCAAGCCGCACCTGCCGCGGCTCTATTCGGTCTCGAGCCCCCGCGACGGCGAGCGGCCCAACTACAACAACGTCTCGCTGACGGTAAAGCGCGAGCCGCAAGGCGTGTGCTCGAACTATGTCTGCGACCTCAAGGCGGGCGACGAGGTGCGCGTGACCGGCCCATTCGGCGCCACGTTCCTGATGCCCGACGACGGCGCGGCGCGGCTTTTGATGATCTGCACCGGCACCGGCTCGGCGCCCTTCCGCGCCTTCACCATGCGCCGCCAGCGGATGTCGGCGGGCGGCGGCGGGGGCGGCGACATGGTGCTTTTCTTCGGTGCCCGCACGCCCGACAGCCTGCCCTATTTCGGCCCGTTGAAGAAGGTGCCCGACACGATCCTGAAAAAGCACCTCGTGTTCAGCCGCGTGCCCGGCCGGGACAAGGAATACGTACAGGACCGGATGCTGGCCGAGCGTGCGAGCGTCGCCGCGATGCTGAACGATGCCCGCACCCATGTCTACATCTGCGGGCTCAAGGGCATGGAAGAGGGCGTCGATGCCGCCTTCACCGAAATCGCCGGCGATGCCGGGCTGGACTGGACCGCCACCCGCGACGCCATGCGCGACGAGGGCCGCTATCATGTCGAGACCTATTGATGAGCTTTGAACACGAGATTTTCGTCGGCTGGGGCGATTGCGACCCCGCCGCCATCGCCTATACCGCCCGCATCCCCGATTTCGCCCTTCAGGCCATCGACGCCTGGTGGGAGCACAAGGGCCTCGGCGGTTGGTACGGGCTCAACCTCGATCTCAACATCGGCACGCCGTTCGTCAAGATGAACCTGGATTTCCGCGCCCCGGTCACGCCCCGGCACAGGCTGGTCTGTTCGGTTCGGCCCAACCTTCTGGGGCAGACCTCGGTCGGCTTTCATGTCGACGGGCGCCAGGACGGCCGGCTGTGTTTCGAGGGCGATTTCGTCAGTGTGTTCGTGGCCGCCGACCGGTTCGCGAAACGAACGCCGCCGCCGGATATCCGCGCCATCGTCGAGAGCGATCTCGACGAGGGTCTGCGCAACGGAATGGCGGCGGCGGAATAGCGGCGTGGCGGAGCGGCGTTCCCTTTCGGGGCCGCAGGGTGTATGGCAGTAATCGGGAATTGAGTTGCGAAACGAGATGAAAGATATCGCCAAGGTTGATGCCGGTAGCTACAAGCCCGACCGCGGCCCCGCGGCCGAGCTGACGGTCGAGGCGCTGATCAGCACCGTGGGCGAACGCGTGCGCAAGGCGCGCGAACGCAAGGGCCTGCCGCGGCGTGTGCTGTCCGAGATGTCCGGCGTCTCGCCGCGCTACCTCGCGCAGCTCGAGGCGGGCGAGGGCAACATCTCGATCGGGCTCCTGCAGCGGGTGGCGCTGGCGCTCGATCACCGCATCGAATGGCTGGTCAGCGAAGAGGATCCCTGGACCTCGGAAGTGGTGCGGGTGGGCGACCTCTATCGTACCGCCTCGCCCGAAACCCGTGCCCGCGTGCTCGAGCTGCTCAGCCACGAGCCGCCCGAGCGGATGCGCGCCCGGCGCATCTGCCTGATCGGCCTCAGCGGTGCGGGCAAGTCGACGCTGGGCGCGCTGGTGGCGCGCGACCTCAAGATACCCCTCGTCGAACTCAACTCCGAGATCGAGCGCCATTCCGGCATGTCGCTCGACGAAATCCTGGCGCTCTACGGGCATGACGGTTACCGGCGCCTGGAAAAGCAGGCGCTCGACCGGGTGATCGAGAACCACGAGGAGGCGGTTCTGGCGGTGGCCGGCGGCATCGTGGCCGAGCCGGAGACCTACAAGACCCTGCTGGCGCGGTTCCATACCGTCTGGCTCAAGACCTCGCCCGAGGAACACATGGCCCGCGTGCGCGATCAGGGCGCGCTGTCGCCGGTGGCCGACCACCCCGAGGTCAGCGACCAGCTGCGTGCGATCCTCGCCAGCTGGCAGGCGCTCTACGAACAGGCGCCGGGCTGCGTCGAAACCTCGGGCAAGCCCGCCGATGCCGCCCATCGCGAACTGGTCGCCCTGCTGCGCGACTGGAGCCTGACCGAAGACGGGGCCGGCTGAAGCCGAGCCGCCCGTGCGCGCGGCTGCCTCAGGCGGCGCGGTGACAGGCGGCGACGATGCGCTCGGGCAACAGCGGCAGGTCGCTCAGCCGAGTACCCAGCGCGTGGTTGACCGCGTTCACCACCGCCGGCGCCACCGGGATGGTGGCGATCTCGCCCAGGGCCTTGGCGCCAAAGGGGCCGGTGGGCTCGCCCTCTTCCACCAGCAGTACCCGCATCGGCGGCATCTCGGGCGCGTTGGCCAGCGTATAGCGGGCAAAGCTGTCGCCGCCGACGCGGCCGCTGGCCGGGTCGATGGCCACATCCTCGTAAAGCGCATATCCCAGCCCGATCTGGATGCCGCCATGAACCTGCCCCTCGACCAGCATCGGGTTGATCGCGCGGCCGAGGTCGTGCACGGCAAGGTAGTCGAGGATCCGCACCCGGCCGGTCAGCGTGTCGACCTCGGCTTCGGCGAAATGCGCGGCGTAGGAGCCGGGATTGGCGCCGCTGCGATGGGTGCGGGTGGCCTGGGGCAGCGCCTCGCCCCGTGCGCCCAGCCAGCGGGCGAGGTTCGCCAGCGGCATCCCGGAATCGGCGCTGGCAACGCGCCCGCCCGACAGCCGCACCGCACCGGCCCCGGTATTGAGCGCCGGCGCGGCGGCGCGGCATATCTCCCGGGCCAGGGCCTGCGACGCCAGCCGCACCGCTTCGCCGACGATATAGGTCATCCGGCTGGCGCGGGTGCCCAGATCGTAGGCACAGGTGTCGCTGTCGGCCGGGGCGATGCGGATATCGGCCGCGACAAGGCCCAAGGGTTCGGCCGCGATCTGCGCCAGCGTCGTGTCGGCGCCGCAACCGAGATCATGCAGCGCCGAGACCAGTTCGACCCGCCCGTCGGCGCCCACGCGCATGGTGGCGGTGGTGGCCTCCTCCTCGCCGGGATAGCAGCCGTTGATATGGGTGGCCGCCGCCATCCCGACCCCGCGCCGGAACCGCCCGGTCCCGGCCGGTGCCGCGCGCCGGGCCGCCCAGTCGAACGCCGCCGCCCCCCGTCGCAGGCAATCGGCGCCGCGGGCATTGCCGAGGTCGAGCCCCTGCCAGGGTTCGCGCGCGCCCGGACCGACGATGTTGCGCAGCCGCACCGCCAGCGGGTCGAGCCCGGCCTCGCGCGCCGCGAAATCCAGAGCGATTTCGCCCAGCGCATGGATCTGCGGCGAGCCGTAGCCGCGAAACGCGCCCGAGGGCAGGGTGTTGGTCAGCACGGCGCGGCCGCGGTAACGTTCGGCCGGCACATCGTAGAGCCGCACCAGCCGCTGCAGCATCGAGCCGGGCAGATAGTGCCCGCCGGTGCAATAGGCGCCGATATCGGCGGTGATATCCGTCTCGCGCCCCAAGATACGGCCATCGGCCGATAGCGCGATCCGCATCCGCCCGGACGTGGCCGATCGCGTGCGCGTGGCGCGAAAGGTCTCGCGCCGATTGAGCGCGAGGCGCACCGGGCGGCCCGTCTCGCGGGCGAGAAAGGCGCAGACCGGCTCGAGGATCGGTTCGGCCTTGCCGCCGAACGAGCCGCCGATAGGGGCCTTGAGCACATGCAGCGTATCGGGTTCGATGCCCAGGGCCCGCGCTACCACCGCCTGTACCGCGAAAACGCTCTGGCAGGGGCTCAGGATGGCGATGCGCCCGCCCGTCTCGGGCCAGGCGAGGCAGATATGGGGCTCGAGCGCGCAATGATGGCTGCGCGGGGTGGTGGCACGGGTTTCGCTTATATGGGCCGCGCCGGCAAAGGCGGCGGCGATGTTGCCGCGATCGAATTCCTCGCTGGCCGCGATGCGGGCCGGGTCATCGCCGTTCGGTGCGGTCGGAAGGATGCGGTACTCGACCCCTATGAGCGCGACCGCCCGGCGCGCGGCATCCTCGGTTCGGGCCAGTACCGCCGCCATCCGGTCGCCGACATGCGCGACCTCGGCAGGGAACATGCGTTCGTCCTCGGGCGATTGCTGGCCGGCATACCAGATCGAGCTGTTATAGCCCTGCTGCGGGGTGTTGGCGTGCCACCAGACCCCCAGCACACCCGGCACCGCCAGCGCCGCCGCGGCATCGACCGCCACCACCCGCGCCCGGGCGTGCGGCGAGAACAAGAGCGCGGCATGGGTCAGCCCCGCCATCCGCTCGTCGCCGGCAAAGCGCAACGCGCCGGTCAGCTTGGCTGCCCCGTCGGTCAGCGGGATGCGGCGGCCGATCTGCCCCATCACGTCACCCCGTCGAAGAGCGCGTCGCGCGGCGACAGCCCCATGAGCCGTGCCAGCAGGTCAAGCCCCAGGCCGCGGATCGCCAGACGTTTCCAACCGTGCGAGGGGCGGGCGGGAATGGCGGCATCGACCTCGGCCGTCAGCGCGTCGAGAAAGGCCGCAAAGGTGGCGGGAGTCGGGGCGCGGCCCGCCAGCGCCGCCTCTGCCTGGGCCAGCCGAAAGGGGCGGGGGCCGATCGCGCCCGCGGCGATGGCCGGGCCGGCGAACAGCCCGGCCGACAGGTCGGCGGCGGCGGCCAGGCTCAGCCGGGCGATGGTCAGATCGCGGCGCGGACCCAGCTTGACAAAGGCGCTGGCGGGGCGCAGCGCCGCCACGGGCATCTGCACGGCGGCGATCAGGTGGCCCTCGCCGGGGCGGTAATCGGCCAGCGCCATCGTCAGCATCCTGCCTCCCGGCGCGATCGTCTCCAGCGCCGTGTCGGCCAGTGTCAGCGGCACCGGCAGGTCGGCCGAGGCGGCGCCGTTGGCGATGTTGCCGCCGATGGTGGCGCGGTTGCGGATCTGAACCGAACCGCATTCGGCCGCCGCCTGCGCCAGCGCGGGAAAGCGTGCGCCAAGCACCGGGTCGGTCTCGATCTCGGCCACGGTGGTGGCCGCGCCGATGCGGATCGTACCTCCGGCGCAGCGGATGCCGCGCAGTTCTGGCAGGGCGCTCAGGTCGGCCAGGATGCCCGCCTGGGGCAATGCGCGCCCCGCGACCAGCATATCGGTGCCCCCGGCGACCGGATGCACCGGGTCCGGCCCGGACATCAGCGCCGCGAGCGCGCCCATGTCGTGTGGCCGGCAATGGCGCAGCCCGCTCATGCCGCGGGTCCGGCGCGGCGGCGGGCGGCCTCGTCGGCGACCGCCTCGACAATCGTCTGAAATCCGGTGCAGCGGCAGATATTGCCGGCCAGCGCGTGGCGGATTTCTGCCTCGCCCGGGTCGGGATCGGCGGCCAGCAACGCCTCTGCCGCCATCACCATGCCGGGGGCGCAATAGCCGCACTGCACCGCGCCGTGATGCAGGAATGCCCGTTGCAGGCCCGACAACAGGGGATTTCCGTCCGCCAGCCCCTCGATCGTGACGATGCTCCGGCCCTCGGCCTGGATGACCGGGGTCAGGCAGGCATGAACGGCCAGGCCATCCATCATCACCGTGCAGGCGCCGCATTCGCCCTCGCAGCAGCCCTCCTTGACGCCGGTAAGGCCAAGCGCCCCGCGCAGGACCGTGCTGAGCCGGTCGAGCGGCGCCGCCTCGACGGCGGCCTCCCGGCCGTTCACGAAAAGCGTCAGTGGAATGGTGTCGGGCGGCACGGGCGCGGTGTCCTGTCCTGGCGTTGCAAATCCTTCGCTAGACCGGCGCCGGGGCGCTGGCAATTCAGGGCATTGTCACCAAAGCCCGCATATTGCGTGATTTCATGAACATCGCGGATAAATATCATCAACCAGGTCGTTCCCGATCGTCGCGGCAAGCGACCAAATGACGCAAGCCGCGCAAGGGATTGCGGAATTTTGGGCTTGCCCGTTCACGAAGCCGTGAGGCAAAACAGTCCTCATGTCGCGAATGGGTCGCAATATCGCCGGGTCGGGCTGGGGCGCTGTCCTGTCGCTGCTGCTTGCGCTGCTTCTGTCGGTGCAGATGGCGGCGGCCTTCGTGCCGGCGGCGGGGCAGGGCGGCGGGCTGGAACTGGTCCTGTGTACCGGCGACGGCGAACGGACGCTCGTACAGGGGCCCGACGGCGCCCCCGCACCGAAGGTCCCGGCCAAGGGGCACTGTCCGCTCTGTATCGTACCGGCGACGCTCGCGCCCGGGGTCGTGCCGCCGTCCGCGCCGGTCCGCTCCGCGCTGGCATTCCCGTTTCCGGTCGCCCCGGCGCCGCAGACCAGCGGCCGTCCGCACGGCCGCCCCGATGCCATTCGCGCCCCTCCCGCAATCGACTGACCGGCCGGCATCCGAGCCGGCAACACCGCCTGCATGCGGACCGCCCCCAAGGGGTGCGGCCGCCATTCATGACGATTTGACGGACCAGACACATGACACATTTCCCGACCCGGCGCCTTGGCCTTGGCGCCCTGCTGACCTCTGCACTGCCGGCCCTGGCGCTGGCCGCCGACGAGACGATTCCGCTCGATCCCATCCTGGTAAGGGGCGACGCCCGTGCCGATGGCCCGATGTCCACCGTGCTGGAACCCGGCGACCTGAGCCCCGCACCGGCGCAGGACGGCGGCGAGATGCTGCGGCAGGTTCCCGGCGTCGCCTCGGGGCGGATGGGCGGCCACGGGCTGGAACTGGTGATCCGCGGCCAGCAGCAGAACCAGTTGAACGTGATCGACGCGGGCGCCTTTACCTATGGCGGCTGTCCCAACCGGATGGATCCGCCCGCCAGCCTGGCCGCGTTCTACCGCGCCGACCGGGTGGTTGTCGAAAAGGGCTATGCCAGCGTCACCGGCGGCCCCGGCGGCAGCGGCGGCACCGTGCGCCTGGAACGCGACACGCCCGCGTTGGACACCGGCCGCGCGCTGACCGGGTCGGTCACGACCGGCGCGTCGTCCAACGGCGACGGCTTCGATGCGGCCGGGCGGTTCACGCTCGACCTCGGGCACGGCTTCTACCTGCGCGGCGGGGCCGAGCACAAGACGGCCGGCAACTACGAGGACGGCGCGGGGCGCACCGTGCGCAGCGGCTTCGATCAGCAGAGCGCCGGCGTTACGCTGGGCTATGCCGGGCGGAATTTCGATCTCGCGCTCGATACCGACTATACTCTTGTCGAGGATGCGCTCTATCCCGGTGCCGGCATGGACAGCCCCTTCGACGAGACCCAGGTGTATCGCCTGCGCGGCGGCATCGACATCGACGCCGGGGCGCTGCAGCGGATCGAGGGCAGCCTCTATTTCAGCGCCGTCGATCACGTCATGGACAACTACTCGCTGCGTCCGGTGGGGATGATGGCGATGCGCACGCCGACGTCGTCGGACACCGCCGGCGGCAAGATCGAGGCGCATCTCGGCTTTGGCGCCACGCAGATGCGGGTCGGTATCGACCGGCAGTCGAACAACCGCCTGGCGGTGGCCTATTCCGGCATGCCCGGAATGATCCCGCAGCTCGAGGCCGAGAACCCGGCGCGGGCGCGGTTCATGCTGTGGCCCGATGTCACCATCGCCCAGACCGGCCTTTACGTCGAGGCCGATACCGAGCTTTCCGAACGCACGACGCTGCGGCTGGGCGCGCGCTACGACCGGGTCAAGGCCGAGGCCGGCGCGGCCAATGCCGCCCCCGCGCTCGATGCCGGGAACACGCCCAATACCTACTACGCCATGCAATACGGTACCAACTTCAACGCCCCCCGGACCGAGGACAATTTCGGCGCGCTGGCGCGGCTGGAATACACCGTGTCGCCGGGCACGGTGCTGGTCGCGGGGCTGTCGCGGTCGGTGCGCACGGCGGACGCGACCGA
>CAZNMK010000026.1:10531-13519 GCA_964574045.1 uncultured Roseovarius sp.
CGGCATGGCGCGCATGAACTGGGTCGGCGATCCCGACATCAAGCCCGAGAAACATCATCAGCTCGACCTGGGCGTGCAGATCGAACGCAGCTCGTGGCATCTCGACGCCCTGGTCTATGCCGATTGGGTCGACGACTACATCCTGCGCGACCAGTTCAGCGTCGCCGGCGTGACCACCTACCGCAACGTCTCGGCCCGGCTGGCGGGGATCGAGATCTCGGGTGGCTGGCAGCACGGCGGGTGGGAGGTCACGGGCGACGCCACCTATACCTATGGCGAGAACGAGACCGACAACCGTTCGCTGGCGCAGATCCCGCCGCTGCAGGGCACCGTCGCGGTCAGCTATGGCCGCAACCGCTGGCGCGCAGGCGGGCGGGTGAACTGGGCGTTCGAGCAAAGCCGCATCGACCCGGCGCGCGACCCGGCCACGACGTCGGGTTACGCCACCCTCGATCTGTTCGGCAGCTACGACATCACCGACCGGGCGACGCTGCATGCGGGCATCGACAATGTGACCGACAAGACCTATGCAAACCACCTGAGCAGGGCGAACCTGTTCGACCCCACGGTGACGCAGGTCAACGAACCAGGGAGGACATTCCATGTCACGATCGAGGCGAGCTTCTGAACGCTTCGGCCAATCCCCGGGCCATGGCATGCGGGCGGGGCTGTTCGGGGCGGTGCTGGCCGTCCTGGCGGCACTGCCCGGGGGCGGTATGGCCCAGTCCGACCGGGGGGGCGCGGTTTCCGCGCCCGCCGAACAGCCCCTGACGCCGGAGCCGGCGCCGCAGATGCCGCCGCCCGGCGACCACGAAGGGCACGGCGACGCCCGGCCGGCGCCGGCCGCCCCGGCGACGGACGCTGCCGTCGATGCCGCCGATGCGGGCGCGGCTGCAACCGCCGGACAGCCGCCGGCCGAGGGCCTGCAGGCGCGCGCATCCGCCGCGCAGTCGCGCGCGGCGCATTTCCTGCGCCGCGGCGGACCCGCGATCTGGGCCATCGCGGCGGTTTCGGTGGCCGCACTCGCCCTGATCCTGTGGAAGGTGTGGCGGCTGGCGCGGATGGGCGCCTGGACCGGCGGCCGCCGCGCGCGCGAGGCGGTGATGCTCTGGCAGCGGGGCGATCAGGCGGCGGCGCTGCAGCGGCTGCAGGGCCGGCACAGCTGCCGGGCGGCGCTGATCCGTGCCGCCATCGAGGCGCGGCGCGACCCCACGCTGGACGATGCCGGCGCTCGCGCCGAGACCGAGCGCGTCGCGCGCCGGCTGCTGGCCGAGGCGCAGGGCGGGCTGCGGCCGCTCGAACTGATCGCCACCATCGCGCCGCTGATGGGGCTTCTCGGCACGGTCCTGGGCATGATCGCCGCCTTTCAGGCCTTGCAGGAGGCGGGCAGCCGCGCCGACCCGGCGTTGCTGGCCGGCGGAATATGGGAGGCGCTCCTGACCACCGCCGCCGGGATGGCGGTGGCGATCCCGGCCTCGATGGCGCTGAGCTGGTTCGAAAGCGTCGCCGACCGGCTGCGCCTGCAGATGGAGGACGCCGCCACCCGCATCTTTCTGCGCCCGGCCGGGGGCGCCCGGCCCGGCGATGCCGCGGGCGATGCGGCGGCTGCCGGCGCGGGCCGGGCGGCGGCCGAGTAGCGCGCCCGATGTTCGCCTTCGGCACATCCCGGCCGCGCCGCGCGCCCAGCCTGACCGCGATGATCGACGTGGTCTTTCTGCTGCTGGTCTTCTTCATGCTCGCCTCGCGCTTTGGCACCGAGACGCATGTGCCGCTGTTGGCCGCGGCGCCGGCGGGATCGGCGCCCTATAGCGGGCCGCCCCGGCTGGTCGATATCCTGCCGGACGGTGTGCGCCTCAATGGACAGGCCGTTCAGCCCGACGATCTGGCCGCCCGGCTTTCCGCCCTGACCGGGGCGCCCGGCGACACCATCGTTCTGCGCGCCCGCGACGGCGCCAGCCTGCAGCGGCTGGTCGACGTGGTCGGGCCGCTGCGCGCCGCCGGGTTCACCGGGCTGGCGCTGGTGGAGTAGGCGGATGGATTTCGCCCCTTCCCCCCGCCGGCGCCGGTCCGAGAACATCGTGCCGATGATCAACGTGGTGTTCCTGCTGCTGATCTTCTTCCTGATGACGGCCGAGATCGCGCCGCCCGAGCCGGTCGATGTCTCGCCCCCCTCGGGGGCGGCGGGCGAGGGCGAGCAGGCCGATGGCCGCCTCACGCTTTACTTGGCGGCGGACGGCACGCTGGCCTTTCGACAGGCGCGCGGAACCGAAGCGGCGCTGGCGGCGCTGGCGTCTGCGGTGCGCGCGGCCTGCGCCGGGGGCTGTGCCGGCGATGCCCGGCCGGTGCTGGTGCTGCGCGCCGATGCCGATCTGCCGGCGGCGCGGCTGGCGGCGCTGATGCCGCGCCTGGCCGGCGCCGGTCTGGCCGATATCCGCCTGGTGACGGTACCGCGATGAGGCGGGTGGCGGAATTCTCCGTGTTCGCCGTGCTGGCGGCGGCGCTGCACGTGGCGGCGGCGGGTCTGGCCCCGGCGCCGGCGGGGGTCGAGTCGGCGGGCCAGGCCGGCGAGGCGCTGAGCACGCTGCAGGCCTCCGATGCCGCGCTGGCGGCGCTGGTGGAGCGCTGGGACACCCCGCCCGAGGAGGTGCCCGCACCGGCGCGCCCGGTTGAAACACCGCCCGAAACCGACGCACCGCCGCCCCTGCCGGAGCGAACCGCGCGCCCCGATCCGGAGATGGCCGCCCTTCGCCCCGACATCGACATGCCGCGCGCCGACAGCCTGCCCGACGCGGCCGCGATCGCTCCGCCGCAGCCGCTGCCCGCGCCGCCGCCGCAGTTCCAGGCCCATGTCGCGCTGCCCGCCAGCCCCGATGGCGCGCGAGGGCCCGATGCGCCGCTGCCCGATGCCGACCGGCCGCCCGAGCGGGCCGAGCCGTCGCCGCCCTTGGCCGCCGCGCCGCCGGATGTGGCGCCGCCGCCCCCGCCGGC
>CAZNMK010000027.1:0-11884 GCA_964574045.1 uncultured Roseovarius sp.
GGTTAGAGTACCGGCCTGTCACGCCGGGGGTCGCGGGTTCGAGTCCCGTCAACCGCGCCACCTTCCCGTTTTTCGATCGCTCGTGCCCGCCCCGCGAAGACGGCTGTCAGGCCGGATGCGCGCGGTCGAAGAAGGCAGCCAGCGCCGCCGCCGTCGCCTCGGGCGCGGTATCGGGAAAGAAGTGCCCGCCGGGGATCGCCCCGGCCTGCATGTCGGTGCATTTCGCGGCCCAGGTCGCCGGCACGTCGAAATTCCGCGCCATCGCCCCCGAGGCGCCGTAGAGCACCAGCGTCGGGCAGGCGACGCGGGTGCCGAGATCGGCGGCGTCGTCGGCGAAATCATGCGCCAGTGCGGCGCGGTAATCGTTGCACATGCCGCGAATCGTGTCCGGGTCGCGCCACGCGGCGCGGTAGGCGTCGAGCTGGCCCGCGTCGAATTCCCCGAGCCGCGCGCCGCCCCAGCCCAGAAGGCACGCCTCGAAAAACGCATCCGGGTCGTGGCCGATCAGCGTCTCGGGAAAGGGCGCCGGCTGGGCGAGAAAGAACCAGTGCCAATAGGCCGCCGCCACTTCGCGCCGGAGCGGTTCGAGCACCGTGTGCGTGGGCACGATGTCCATCACGCAAAGTCGCGCCACCGCGCCGGCTGCGTCGAGCGCGAGGCGATGCGCCACCCGCCCGCCGCGGTCGTGGCCCGCCACGGCGAAATGCGCGTGCCCCAGCGCCGCCATCAGCCCCAGCTGGTCGCGCGCCATTTCGCGAAAGGTACAGTCGGCCGCATCCGCCGGCTTGCCGCTGGCGCCGTAGCCGCGCAGATCGGGGCAGATGACGGTATGGCTGCGGGCGAGGTCGGGCGCGATGCGCGTCCACATCGCCCGGGTCTGGGGGAAACCGTGCAAGAGCAGCAGGGGCGGCCCAACGCCGCCGATGCTGTAGCCGATGTCGACACCCGCCGGACAGGCGGTGCGGCCCTCGAACCCGGGAATGCCCATCGGCCGGCCCGGTTTGCCCCTACCAGCCGATGTAGTCGGTGAAGTCGTCGAGCGCGGTTTCCCAGCGCTGCAACAGCCGGTCGAAGGCCGCCGCCGACATGCCATCCATCCCGACCACCAGATGATCGATATGCGGATCGCTCTCGTCGTCGAGATAGACCCGGCCCACCAGCTTGTTCTGGTTCCAGCTGTTGACCGAATCCATCGCCATTCCGTCGTCCATGTCGAAACCGGCCGTGAACACGACGTCCTGACAGGCGCGGTTGTTGTCGCAGCCGTAGAAGACGATCCTGTAGTTCCAGCCCGACGCGGCGCTCTTGATCATCGGATCGCCGGTGCTGTCGGTCGTGACCTCGGCCTTGTAGCCCGCCTTGAGCAGGGCGGCGGCGACGCTTTCGGGATAGGCTGCCGATACCGACTGGGCCGGGGCGGCGGTTGCGCACACAAGCATCGCCGCGGTGAACAGGAACGTATTTCTCAGAGCCACCGGAATATCCTTTCGCTTGATCGATGCCCGCGCGGATGCCCTCGGGCACGCCCAGCTTAGGATCGGCGGCTGAGCGAATCAAGCACGCGCACCCAGCTGCGCATCCCCCGGTGGAAGCTCTCGACATTGTATTTCTCGTTCGGGGAATGGATTGCGTCGTCCTCCTGCGCGAACCCGATGAGCATCGATTCGAGGCCGAGAATGTCCTTGAAATAGCGCGTGACCGGGATCGAGCCGCCCATGCCGGCAAAGACCGCCTCGCGACCCCATTCGGCCGAAAGCGCCGTGCGCGCGCGCTCGAATTCGGGGCGCGAGATGTCCATCGCCGACGCCGGCGAGCCGTCGAGGTCGTTGTCCCAGGTGACGCGCGCATCCGGCGGCAGGCGCGCCTCGACATGGGCGCGCAGGCGTTCGCGCACGGCGTCGGGGTCCATCTCGCCCACCAGCCGGCAGGTGAGCTTGCAATGCGCCTCGGCCGGGATCACCGTCTTGCTGCCGGCGCCCTGGTAGCCGCCCCAGAGCCCGTTGATCTCGAGCGTCGGGCGTGCCCATTGCTGGACCAGCGCCGAATAGCCCTCTTCGCCATGCGGGCGGCTGAGGCCGACCGCGCCGAGATAGCTTTTTTCGTCGAAGCCGCAGTTTTGCCATTGCCGCAATAGCTCGGCCGGCACCTCCTCGACACCTTCGTAAAAGCCTTCGACCGCCACCCGGCCGGTGTCGTCGTGAAAGGACGCGATGATGCGCGCGATCTCTTTCAGCGGGTTGAGCGCGGGGCCGCCGTAATGGCCCGAATGCAGGTCGATGCGCGGCCCGTGAAGGGTGAACTCGTCCTTGAGCATGCCGCGCAGCTGCGACGCGATCGACGGCACCCCCGGCGCCACCATCGCGGTGTCGCAGACAAGCGCCAGATCGGCCGACAACTCGGCGGCATTTTCCTTCAGGAACGGGATCAGCGAGGGCGATCCCGATTCCTCTTCGCCCTCGAAGAAGAATGTAAGCCGGCACGGCAGGGCGTCATGGACCTCTTTCCATGCCCGGCAGGCCTCGACAAAGGTCATCAGCTGGCCCTTGTCGTCGGATGCGCCGCGGGCGCGGATCACCCGGCCGTTTTCGGCCGTGTCCTGCAGCACCGGCTCGAACGGATCGGTGCGCCACTGTCCGAGCGGATCGACCGGCTGGACGTCGTAATGGCCGTAAAACAGCAGATGCGGCCCCTCGCCGGGGACGTGGCCCACCACCATCGGATGACCCGGCGTATCGCGCCGCCCGGCCGCAATGCCGATACTGCGCAGATCGTCCGCCAGCCAGTCGGCGGCCTGCCGGCAGGCGTCGGCGTGGGCCGGGTCGGTGGAAATCGACGGGATGCGCAGGAATGCCATCAGGCGTTCCAGCGCGGGCTCGAGCTGGTCGTCGATGCGGTCCAGAACGGCGTCGGCGGTCATGTCGCGCTCCTTGCAAGATGCTCGTTTCGGGAGCAGGCTATCAGCCGGCGCGCCGCTGTCCAGAAGCTTGACCTAGGTCAAGGATGCGGGGCGCGGCAATTCGTACCGTGGTCGCCGATGGACGCCGATCCGGATTGCACACAAGGTGCTGCCCCTTTATCTTGGCCCCAGACGCCTGTAAGGAGCACCGATCCCGCCGCGCGAGGCGGGGCAAGCCGGTCCGGCAAGCGACGGAACGGTCGGAGACGGCCCAGGACGGCCAAGGAGGGCAAGGACGTGGACTATACCGCCAAGCTGGACGAGGCGATTGCCCGCCTGCATCAGGAAGGCCGCTACCGGACCTTCATCGACATCGAGCGCAAGCGCGGGCAGTTTCCCCACGCCACCTGGCGCCGCCCCGACGGCAGCGAGCAGCCGATCACCGTATGGTGCGGCAACGACTACCTGGGCATGGGCCAGCATCCCGCGGTCCTGGCGGCGATGCACGAGGCGATCGACGCCACCGGCGCCGGCTCGGGCGGCACCCGCAACATTTCCGGCACCACGGTCTATCACAAGCGGCTCGAGGCGGAACTCGCCGACCTGCACGGCAAGGAGGCGGCGCTGCTGTTCACCTCCGCCTACATCGCCAACGACGCGACGCTCTCGACGCTGCCCAAGCTCTTTCCCGGCCTCATCATCTATTCCGACGAGCTGAACCACGCCTCGATGATCGAGGGCGTGCGCCGCAACGGCGGTGCCAAGCGCATCTTCCGCCACAACGACGTCGAGCACCTGCGCGAGCTGATGGCGGCCGACGACCCGGCCCTGCCCAAGCTGATCGCCTTCGAGAGCGTCTATTCGATGGACGGCGATTTCGGCCCGATCGAGGCGATCTGCGATCTCGCCGACGAATTCGGCGCGCTGACCTATATCGACGAGGTGCACGCCGTCGGCATGTATGGCCCCCGCGGCGCCGGCGTGGCCGAACGCGACCGCCTGATGCACCGGCTCGATATCGTCAACGGCACCCTGGCCAAGGCTTTCGGCGTGATGGGCGGATACATCGCCGCCAGCGCGAAAATGTGCGATGCCATAAGGTCTTATGCGCCGGGCTTCATCTTTACGACGTCGCTGCCGCCGGCTGTTGCAGCCGGTGCCGCCGCCAGCGTGGCGCATCTCAAGCGCGACCAGGCGCGACGCGACCTGCACCAGACCCAGGCGAAGATTCTCAAGACCCGGCTCAAGGGCATGGGCCTGCCGCTCATCGACCACGGCAGCCACATCGTGCCGGTGATCGTCGGCGATCCGGTGCACACCAAGCAGCTGTCGGACATGCTGCTCGAAGGGTACGGCATCTATGTCCAGCCGATCAATTTCCCCACCGTTCCCCGCGGCACCGAACGGCTGCGCTTCACGCCGTCGCCGGTGCATGGCCCGGACGAGATGGACAAGCTCGTGCGCGCCATGGACGAGCTCTGGAGCCGCTGCGCGCTGAATCGTGCCGAACTCAGCGCCTGACCCTGCCGCGCGTGCAAAACAAGTTGCGCTGTGGTAACTTATTGCAAACAAAAGGGCAGGAACCGAATCACCGTTCGGTTGCAGGCGACGGGATGTAAGGGGCAGGGTGCGCATGGCCATACGCCGCAGGAGATCGGCCGAGACCCATGTAGAGACGGACAAACCGCGCGGGTTTGACGGCTACGACCTGCGCCTGGGCGACCTGATGCGCGGCGAGCGCGCGACCATGGGCAAATCGCTGCTGGATGTCGAGCGCGAGATACGCATCCGCGCCACCTATATCGCCGCGATCGAAAACGCGGACCCCGACGCCTTCGATACCCCAGGGTTCATTCCCGGCTATGTGCGTTCCTATGCGCGCTATCTCGGCATGGACCCGGACGACGCCTTTGCCGCGTTCTGTGCCGAATGCGGGTTCTCGGTGGCGCATGGCATGTCGGCGGGCGCCTCGGGCAACCGCAAGCCCTCCACCCGCGGCAAGCGGGCGCAGGGGCGGGGCTCCGACCCGCTGATCGCGCCCGCGACGCCGTTCCTGCCCGCGCGCGAAAGCCTGCTGAGCCGGATCGAACCGGGTGCGGTAGGGTCCGCGCTGGTATTGCTGACGCTTATCGCCGGCATCGGCTACGGCGGCTGGAGCGTGATCACCGAAATCCAGCGCGTGCAGGTCGCGCCGGTCGAGAACACGCCCGACGTGCTGACCGATCTCGACCCGCTCGACGGGGCCGCGGCCGGCCTGGCCGAAGACCCCGCCCGCAGCGCCGGCACGCTGGCCGGCCTCGGCGGGTTCGGCGGCGGCGACGGCGCGGCCGGCTCCGACGGGCTCGACCGGCTTTACCGGCCCGAGGCGCTGGACCTGCCGGTGATGGTCGCGCGCGACGCCCCGATATCGACCCTCGATCCGTCCGAGATCGGCACCTTCCGGCCCGAACTGCCCGATATTCCTCAAACCGACCGCAGCGCCATCGAGACCGCGATCGCCAGTGCCGTCGACGGCGACGAACCGGCGACCCCGCCCAAGGTGGTGGCCGACCCGCCGCCCGGTGTGCAGATCGTGGCGGTGCGCCCGGCCTGGATCCGGGTCAGCGATGCGCGCGGCAGCGTGGTGTTCGAGGGCATTCTCAACGGCGGCGACACCTACAGCGTGCCCGCGACCGAGGAACCGCCGACGCTGCGTGTGGGCGAATCGGGCGCCGTCTATTTCCACGTCGCGGGACAGCATTACGGTCCGGTCGGGCCCAAGGGGTCGGTCACGTCGGGGCTGTCGCTGGCGGCCGAGGCGCTGACCGGGCGCTACGAGGTCGCCGACCTCAGCGACGACCGCGACCTCGAAAGCTATGTCGCCTCGCTGGAACGGGGCGTGGCCCGCGAATAGGCCCCTCTCCGCCGGCCGGCGATTGCCGCGCCGCGCCCGAGGCTCTACATAGATCGGGCGAGACAACTCCCAATCCGCCGGACCGTTTTCATGACGCACAATCCCATCCGTCCCTGGCGCGATATCGACCGCCGCAAGAGCCGCCAAATCATGGTCGGCCCGGTGCCCGTGGGCGGTGACGCGCCGATCTCTGTCCAGACGATGACCAACACGCCCACGACCGACGTCGCGGCAACCGTGGCCCAGGTGCAGGCGGCGGCCGAGGCGGGCGCGGACATCGTCCGCGTCTCGGTTCCCGACGAGGCCAGCGCAAGGGCGCTGCGCGAGATCGTGCGGGAAAGCCCGGTGCCGATCGTGGCCGATATCCATTTCCACTACCGCCGCGGCATCGAGGCGGCCGAGGCGGGCGCCGCCTGCCTGCGCATCAATCCCGGCAATATCGGCAGCCCCGCCCGCGTCCGCGAGGTCATCGCGGCGGCACGCGATCACGGGCTGTCGATGCGCATCGGCGTGAATGCCGGCAGCCTCGAGCGGCACCTGCTGGAGAAATACGGCGAGCCCTGCCCGGCCGCGATGGTGGAATCGGGGATGGAGCACATGCGCATCCTGCAAGAGAACGATTTCCACGACTTCAAGATTTCGGTCAAGGCGTCGGACGTGTTCATGGCCGCGGCCGCCTATACCGAACTGGCCGCGCGCTGCGACGCGCCGATTCACCTGGGTATCACCGAGGCCGGCGGCCTGATGTCGGGCACGATCAAGTCGGCGATCGGGCTCGGCAACCTTCTCTGGGCGGGGATCGGCGACACCATTCGCGTCAGCCTTTCCGCCGACCCGGTCGAAGAGGTGCGCGTGGGCTATGAGATACTGAAATCCCTGGGCCTGCGCCACCGCGGCGTCAACATCGTCTCGTGCCCGTCCTGCGCGCGCCAGGGCTTCGACGTGATCCGCACCGTCGAGACGCTGGAAAAGCGGCTGGAGCACATCCGCACGCCCATGAGCCTGTCGATCATCGGCTGCGTCGTGAACGGCCCCGGCGAGGCGCTGATGACCGATGTCGGCTTTACCGGCGGCGGGGCGGGCAGCGGCATGGTCTACCTCGCCGGCAAGGCCAGCCACAAGTTGAGCAACGACCAGATGATCGACCACATCGTCGAGGAGGTTGAGAAACGCGCCGCCGAGATCGAGGCCGGCGCCTCCGAGCGCCCGGCGGCGGAATAGCCACGCCTCGGGGCGGGGGCGGATCGGCTACCGATCGAGGTAACCTTTCAGCACCACCGGCGGAATGTGCCCGCGCAGCATCATGTCGTCGAACACGTAGGACGGCGCCGTATCGAGCCCCAGCGCCTGCGCCAGCGCCGCGTCGGCGTCGATGTTGATGAGCGTCACGCGCAGGTCATGGGTTTCGGCCAGCGCGCGCAGATCGGTCTCGGCGCGGGCACAGTCCGGGCAGTCCGCGGCGGTGAAGAGCGCGACAGTCGTCGCCGCGCCGGCGGCGCCGAAACCGGGCCGGTCGGTGGAAAAGAGCGCGTCGCGATGCGCGGCCAGATCGGCGAGATCGGCCTCGACATGGTCGGCGTAGATGTCGGCGGCGTCGGGCACCGGTGTGGACAAGGCGACCGGCGCCACCCCGGCCAGCAGTTCGGGCAGGCCGACCAGAGCCTCGATCATCTCGTCATGCAGGATCGCGCCGTCGGCCGGGCCGAGACCGAAGAGCAGGCCGCCTGCCGCCCCGGATTCGGCCCCGGCGACGCCCGGCCCGCAAATGCCGGCCGCCGCCAACAGGGCGGCCGCGACGCCGCGGCTGCGCATCCTCTCAGCCGTCGGCGCGGACCTGCGCTGCCACCTCTTCCATCGCCTCGAGCGGCAGATAGCCCCGCAATATGCGATCCTCCAACACGAAGGACGGCGTGCCGGAAATCCCCAGGTCGCGGGCCAGGCGGTGATTGTCGGCGATCACCTGGCTGACCTCGGCGCTGTCCATACGCGCCAGGATCGCCTCGGTATCCAGCCCCAGCGAGTCGCCCAGCCGGCGCAGCGCGGCCTCGTCGACCTCGCCGCTGAAGGCCATCAGCGCGTCGTGCACGCCCTCATAGGCGTTGGCGCCGGCCAGCTGCAGCGTGGCGATGGCAAAGCGCGCCGACAGAACCGATTGCTCGCCCAGGATCGGGAACTCCTTGACGACGAAGCGGATCTTGCCGTCGCTTTGCAGCAGTTCCGCGACCTCTGGCGCCGCGCGGCGGCAATAGCCGCAGCGGTAGTCCATGAACTCCACCAGCGTGATGTCGCCCTCGGGGTTGCCGCCGACCCAGGATTGCTCGTCGTCGAAAATCGCTGCCTCGTTGGCCGCGATCAGCGTAGTATCGTCCTGCGCCTGGGCCTCGGCCTGGCGCTGTTCGAGCACCGCCACCGCCTCCATGATCACTTCGGGGTTTTCCAGCAGATAGGCGCGGATCTCGCTGCGGAAGGCCTGCCGTTCGGCGTCGGTCATTCCGGCCAGGTCCAGCGCCTGCGCGGGCAGGGACAGGGCCGCTGTCGCGGCAAGGGCGGCAAGGGCGGCCGCAAGGGGGCGTCTCATCTGTCGTGTCTCCATCGCTATTTGCGTTTCTTGCTGTCCTTGGCGGCGCGCTCGGATGCGGCCAGCACGTCCTGCGCCCGCCGCCAGCCGGTCGAGCCCTGCGCCAGCAGGTCCGAGGCGCGTTTGGCATGAATGCCGGCGTCCTCCAGCCGCCCGGTCATAGCATAGCGTTCGGCCGTGACCAGCGATGCCATGCCGCGATTGCCCTGCTTGGCATAGGCCTGGGCCAGATCGCGCAGCACGCGCGGGTCGCGGCCGTCGCGGGCATGGGATTGCTCGAGGTACTTCACCGCCTCGGCGGTCTGGTTCACGGCCAGCAGCGCGCGGCCGTAGGAACCCAGGATCAACGCGTTGCTCGGCGCCAGCCGGACGGCGCTGGCATAGACCGCCGCCGCCTGCGGAAAACGGCGGCTTTCGAACAGGATCTGGCCCTTGAGTTCCAGGTAATAGGGGTCGTCCGGACGGCTCGCCAGCGCGCGGTCGATCTCGGCGGTGGCGCGGGCGACGTCCGACTGGCGGTGATAGGCCACCGCCCGGCGCATGGCGGCGATGTCCTCGTGCCCCGATTCGCCGGCCCGGGTCAGGGTCCATTTCGGATCCCGCTGAAACGCCGACAGCTTGCCCCTGGCGCGCTGGTACCAGTAATCCGACGCCGCCTCCGGCCCCGCCGGACCCTGATACCCCGCCGCCAGCCGCTGGATGACCCGGTAGCGGTCGCGCGACAGCGGATGCGTGCGCGCGTAGGGGTCCTGGCGGCCGGGGCTCAGCAGTTCCTGGCCGCGAAAGATGTCGATCACCTCGACCATGCCCTGCGGATCGACCCCGGCGGAGGCCAGATAGCGCATGCCGCTCTGGTCGGCGGCGTTTTCCTCGGCCCTCGTGTGCACGAAGAAAAGCCGCTGCGCGGTGCTGGCCGCGCCCAGCGCGCCGATGCTGGCGATGCCGCCTTCGCCGGTGGCCACCGCCGCCGCCGCGGCCAGCGCCGCGCCGATGCCGGCGGCGGTGCGGGCGTTGCGCATGTTGATCGGCCGCCGGGTCAGGTGGCCGTTGGTGATGTGCGCCGCCTCGTGCGCGATTACCGCCTGCAGCATCGCGGCGCGGCTCATCTTCAGCAGCAGGCCGGAATGGATGAAGATGTGGTTGCGGTCGACGACAAAGGCGTTGAGGCCGCGGTCGTCGACCACCAGGATGTCGATTCGCGTCGCCCCCAGCCCGGCGGCCTTGAGCACAGGCTGCGCCAGCCGGTCGAGGGCGTATTCGATATCCGGGTCGCGCAGCAGTGAAATCGCCCGCGCCGGACCTGTCAGAAAGGCCGCCAGCACCGCCGCGGCCAGAAGAAATCGCAGAACACGCATTGACGCCGCGTCTCGTTTGAGGGCAACCCGGGGAAACATCTGGCGCAGTCTAGGAAGAAAACCATGCGGAACTCAAGCCGGTCGCGCGTCGATCCCTTTATCGTGATGGACGTGATGGAGGCCGCCCGCCGGGCCGAGGCCCAAGGCCGCCGCATCGTCCACATGGAGGTGGGCCAGCCCGGCACGCCGGCGCCCGCGGGCGCGCGCGCGGCTCTTGCCCGCGAGATGGCGGCGGGGGCGCTGGGTTATACCGTGGCGCTGGGCCTGCCGGCGCTGAGGGCCCGCATCGCCCGGCTCTACGGCGACTGGTACGATGTCGATCTCGACCCCGGCCGGGTCATTGTCACCGCCGGCTCGTCGGGGGCGTTCATCCTCGCGTTCACCGCGCTTTTCGACAGCGGCGAACGGGTGGGCATCGGGCGGCCCGGCTACCCCAGTTATCGCCAGATCCTGCACGCGCTGGGGCTCGCGCCGGTCGAGATAGAGACCTCGGCGGAAAACCGCTACCAGCCGGTGCCGGACGACCTGGCCGGGCTCGACCTCGCCGGGCTGATGGTTGCGAGCCCCGCCAACCCCACCGGCACGATGCTGGACCGCGACGCGCTGGCGGCGCTGATCGGGGCGGCGGACGACGCCGGCGCTGCATTCATCAGCGACGAGATCTATCACGGCATCGAATACGAGCGAAAGGCCGTGAGCGCGCTGCAGATCACCGATGACGCCTATGTCGTCAACTCGTTTTCCAAGTATTTCTCGATGACCGGCTGGCGCGTGGGCTGGATGGTGGTGCCCGAGGCGCATGTGCGCGCGATCGAGCGGCTGGCGCAGAACCTGTTCATCTGCCCCTCGCATGCCGGGCAGGTGGCGGCGCTGGCGGCGATGGACTGCAGCGAAGAGCTGGACGCCAACATGGCCGTCTATCGCGCCAACCGCGCGCTGATGCTCGAGGGGCTGCCGGCGGCGGGGTTCGACCGCATCGCGTCCCCCGACGGGGCGTTCTATGTCTATGCCGATGTCGGCGGGCTGACCGGCGACAGCCGCGCGCTGGCGGCTGAAATCCTCGACCGCGCCGGGGTGGCGGTAACGCCGGGGCTCGATTTCGATCCCGTGCGCGGCAAGACCACGCTGCGCTTTTCCTATGCCGCCGCCACCGAGGATATCGAGGAAGGATTGGCGCGGCTCAAGGCGTTCATGGGGCGGTAGGGCGCGCCCCTCTCCAACCCGCCCCGCCGCTTCATCTTTCTGCGAAATACTCCGGGGTGAATTGCCCCGGCCGCGGCCGGGGCAAGAGGGGCAACGCCCCTCCTTTTGGGCCGGTCGCGCGGCGCAGGGCTCAGCCCAGCCGGTCCTTGACCATCGGACCGACGGCGCCGAAATCCATCTGCCCGGCATGGCGTTCCTTCAGCAGGCCCATGATCCGCCCCATGTCGCGGATCGAGCTGGCGCCGGTTTCGGCGATCGCCTTGTCGACGGCGCGGGCGACCTCTTCGTCGTTCAGCTGCCTGGGCAGGAATTCGGCGATCACCCCGATCTCGCGGGTTTCGCGCTCGGCCAGGTCGAGCCGCCCGCCCTCTTCGTAGGCGCGCACGCTTTCCTGGCGCTGCTTGATCATCCGCGCGAGGATGGCGCGGATGTCGGCATCGCTGAGCTCGGTCTCGCCGTCGGCGGTACGCCGGGCGATGTCCTGATCCTTGATCGCGGCGTTGATCAGGCGCAGCGTCGCCAGGCGGGCGCCGTCCTTGTCCTTCATCGCCTGTTTCAGCGCGGCCGTTACCTGCTGTCTCAGTTCCATCGGTGGCCTATCCCCATGACCGCTCGCAAGTCTCCGACCCTACCGGAGCGTCCCGCCCGTGACAACCGTGCGAAACGCCGCGAAACGGCTATCGCGCTTGACCATGGCGGGCCGCGCACATAGGGTCGCGCCGGTTTCACAGCCGGAGAATCCCCGCCGATGGCGCACGCCCCACAGACCCGCCCGACCGCCTGTCTTGCCCTTGCCGACGGGTCGCTCTTTTTCGGGCGCGGGTTCGGGGCGCAGGGGCAGGTCACGGCCGAGCTGTGCTTCAACACCGCGATGACCGGCTATCAGGAAATCCTGACCGATCCGTCCTATGCCGGGCAGGTCGTCACCTTCACCTTTCCGCATGTCGGCAATGTCGGCG
>CAZNMK010000027.1:11984-13456 GCA_964574045.1 uncultured Roseovarius sp.
TCCTATGCCGGGCAGGTCGTCACCTTCACCTTTCCGCATGTCGGCAATGTCGGCGTCAACCCCGAGGACGACGAGACCGCCGATCCGGTGGCCGAGGGCATGGTGGTCAAGTGGGACCCGACCGAGCCCAGCAACTGGCGCGCCGCCGAGCGGCTGTCGGACTGGCTGGCGCGGCGCGGGCGGGTGGCGATCGGCGGGGTGGACACAAGGCGGCTGACGCGCGCGATCCGCCAGCAGGGGGCGCCGCATGTGGCGCTTGCGCACGACGCGGACGGCGATTTCGACACCGCCGCGCTGGTCGCGGCGGCGCGCGGTTTCGCCGGGCTCGAGGGGATGGACCTGGCGCGCAAGGTGACCTGCGCCCAGTCCTATCGCTGGGACGAGATGCGCTGGGCCTGGCCCGGGGGCCATGCCCGACAGACCGCGCCGCGGCACAAGGTCGTGGCCATCGACTATGGCGCCAAGCGCAACATCCTGCGCTGCCTCGCGAGCGCCGGCTGCGCGGTGACGGTGATGCCGGCCACGGCCACCGCCGAGGACGTGCTGGCGCAAAACCCCGACGGCGTGTTCCTGTCCAACGGTCCGGGCGACCCGGCGGCGACGGGCGAATATGCCGTGCCGACGATCCGCGGCGTGCTGGATGCGGGGCTGCCGATGTTCGGCATCTGTCTCGGCCACCAGATGCTGGCGCTGGCGGTGGGCGCGCGGACGGTCAAGATGAACCACGGCCATCACGGCGCCAACCACCCGGTCAAGGAGATCGCGACCGGCAAGGTCGAGATCACCTCGATGAACCACGGCTTTGCGGTCGACAGCCAGACCCTGCCCAAGGGGGTGGTGGAAACGCATGTGTCGCTCTTCGACGGGTCGAATTGCGGCATCCGGCTGGAGGGGCGGCCGGTCTTTTCGGTGCAGCACCATCCCGAGGCCAGCCCCGGCCCGCAGGACAGCTTTTACCTGTTCGAACGGTTCGCGGCGTCGATGGCCGGCTGACGGCTGTCGCCCGGCGCCGGAGGCTGCGGTTAAGCATTTGTTTACCCTTCGTTAACCATCTCTTCGCATTCTGGCCCGGTCGCGGGGCAAGAAGGGCGAAGGGGATGGGGATATCCGAGCTGCGCCGGCTGGGAATGCCGCCGGGCCCGTTTCCGGCGGGGCGCACGCCGCTCGAACGCGATCTGGTCGCGCGCGGCACCGTCAGCGACGGCGATATGCGGCTGGCGCGGCGCGTGGGGCAGGTTTGCGACGCGACGCTCGACCGTATCCTGACGGCCGAGGGGCTGGCGCGCGGCGACGAACTGCTGGCGGCGCATGCCCGGCATTTCCATTCCCGCCGACTGGATGCGCGGGCGCTGGCGCAGATGCCGGTGGCGCCCGCCGGGATCGCGCCGGCGCTGCTGCTGCGCCAGGGCGTGCTGCCGGTCTACGACCGCGACGGGCGCGCGGCGCTGGTCTGCCACACGCCCGAGGCGCGC
>CAZNMK010000028.1:0-232 GCA_964574045.1 uncultured Roseovarius sp.
GACCCGCCGCCATCCCCAGCGCAAGCGCCTGCAGCCCGATCTGCGGCATCAGCCCCAGCGCCAGCGCGGCGCGCAGCGAAAGATTGGCGGCGATCGCGGCCATCATGCAGCGCACCAGCCCGGCACCGCCCGCGGCGATGTTCCAGGTCGCCAGCAGCTGGTAGCAGAATACCACCAGCGGGGCCGCCGCCGCCACCATGACCAGCGTGACCAGTTCCTCCAGCGCCGCCGG
>CAZNMK010000028.1:242-13407 GCA_964574045.1 uncultured Roseovarius sp.
GTACGCGTCGGGCAGCCAGGCGGAAAACGGCGGCGCTCCGGCATTGATCAGGAAGAAGCCCTGCACGCAGGCCAGAAACACCAGCCCCATCCGCAGCGCCCGTCCGAAGGATGCCGGGCTGCGCGCATCCTCGTCGCGCGACCACCGCGCCAGGAACGGCATCACCGTGGCGGCGATGAACGCGCCCGAGATCAGCACGGTGATGCGCTGCGCGAGTTCGAGTATCGTCAGCGCGCCCTCGCCCAGCCGCACGGCGAAACCGATTTCCATCAGGCTGACGACCTGCGCGCCGCCGATCATCAGCAGCACCGCGCCGACATGGCCGGGCGGGCGGGCGCGGGGCGTTGATGCCGGTCGCGGCGGCGCGGCGGCGCGCGGGCGCCGGACCAGCCACAGACACCCAAGCACCAGCGCCAGGTTGCCCAGCACGAACCCCGCCGCGGCCGATTTCACCAGCACCTCGCCGGCGGCCAGGAAAAAGGCGGCAAGGATGAAGAGGCGCGGCACGAGCCGCAACAGCGCCGGCGCGCCGAACACGCCGCGCAGGTTCAGCGTCGCGGTCAGCAGGTTGGCCAGCGCCGCCGCCGGGATCGCCAGCGCCATGACCCGCGTGACCCAGATCGCCAGCGCGCGGGTCTCGGCCGCCATCGCGCCCCCCAGCGCGTCGATTACCGGCGGCGCGATCAGCCAGATCGCCGCAAAGAGCGCCACGCCCGCGGCCAGCGTCCGCCCCCCCTGCCGCGTCAGCCCCCGCCGGCGCATACCGTCGGCAAAGAGGCCGGCCGCCATGGCCGGGATGAAGATCATCAGCATCGCCCGGTGCATCAGCTCGGTCAGCCCGGTGATCAGCCGCCGCGCCATGATGAAGGCGTCCGCCTCGAAGGTGGCGCCCAGGCGATAGGTGATCAAAAGGGTGATGCCGATGGCCAGCACGAGCCCCAGCATGTTGCTGGAAAAGAGTTTCGCGACGTTGAAGATGGTCGTGACTCCGCTGCGGCCCTGCGCCCGCCGCCAACCTATGCCGATTCCGCCGGCCGTCCAATACGTCATATCCCGCCGGCGCCGGACGCGGCCGCGGCTCAGCCCGGCTGTGGCGGCGCCAGCCAGTGCGACAGATCGCGCCCGGTAAGCTGCTGCAACAGCGCAATATCGTCTGCAAAGGCGGCGCGCAGTTCGGCCTCGAATTCGGGGGGCGTCGGAACCCTCTCGACCGCCCGCCGGTTCAGGCTGCGGAGCCGGCGCAACACTCCCCTGCCGGTGCGCAGGCCGAGGCGGCGCCGGATGGTGTCGCCCAGCTCGATCAGCGCCGACAGCGTGCGCGACCGCGGCGCATGCGCGGCGTTGACGGCATCCAGAGAAACGCCGCCGGCATCCTCGGCGAGCCCCAGAAAGCGCAGCGCGGCGCGGTAGGTGCCTTGCGGATCTGCCGCCATGTCCTCGGTGAAGACGAAATGCACGCGCCCGCGCGGCACCCGTTCCAACAGGCGCCGACTCATCCCGCCCAGGGCGCAGGCGCGGCGGTATTGCAGATGCTCGGGCGCCGCGATACCCGCAGGCAGGTGGCGGCCCCCTGCCCGCGCGTCCTGCAGGCTCCAGGCCCGGCGGACATCGCGCTCGGTTTCGGTTCCACTGAACAGCAGCTGGCGGTGCAGCGCCGGCATCATGCTAACTGGGTTGCGAAGGCAGACGATGTACCGCGCCGCCCCGCCGGCATACCGCTCGATGTTGGGCACGGCGGTGTCCGAAAACAGATACCAGGTCGACGCCTCGCCCACGGCCAGATGCCGATCGTCCGCGCCCTGGAACAGCCTGTCATAGGCCGCCTTCGCCGAACTTGCCGAAAGCCGCTGTCGTCGTTGAAAAAATGCGGCTCCTTGATCCGGCTGAACCAGACCTGGGGGTGCTGCGACAGCCACCATGCCAGGGAACTGGTGCCGCATTTCGGCGCACCGAGGATGAAGAAATTCGGACTGCTCATCTGGGCTGCTCTTGTCGGTTGCTTCAACCTAGCGGGCTTCGGCGCGAGGTCCAGCCCCCATCTCTGTATAGTTGCCATTCTCCGCTCGTCGGTTAGGTTGCCCGTGGCGCGCCGGGCTGCCTCGGGTCCGGGGCGCGCGCGGGGAAAACGGCATGGCTGTCTGGAAACAGTTTCTTCTGCTCTGCATCCTGGGGGTGCTGGCCTATGGCGGGCACGCGCTCTATACCGAATACGCCCCCGCGCCGCAGGCGCCGGCGGTCGCGCAGCAGGCCCGCCCCGCGGCGGTCGAGCTGGCGCCGGCAGCGATGCGTACCCTGGCGCGCACGGTCGAGGCGGTCGGCACCACCCGCGCGCGGCAGTCGGTGGCGATCGTGCCGCAGGCCGACGGGCGACTGGTCGAGATGGCCATCGTCCCCGGCGCGCAGGTCGACAGGGGCACGGTGCTGGCCCGGCTCGACGACGCCATAGAACGCGCCGACCTGGCCGAGGCCGAGGCCCGCGAAACCGAGGCCGCGCGGGCGCTCGAACGGGCGCGCCGGCTGCTGGGGTCGAGCGCCATCTCGCAGGCCACGCTCGAGGACACGGTGGCACGCCTCGCCGAGGCCGAGGCCCAGCGCGACCGCGCCCGCCAGCGTCTCGCCGACCGCACCGTCACCGCGCCTTTCGCCGGCGTCGTCGGCCTGGCCGAAATCGACCCCGGCGCGCGCGTCAGCGCCGGCGACACCCTGACCCGACTCGACGACCTCGACGAGGTGATCGTCGAGTTCGCCCTGCCCGAGACGCTTTTCGCCGAGGCGCGCGTGGGGCTGCGCGTCACCGCCACCGGCGCCGCCTTTCCCGACCGCGAATTCGGCGGCCGTATCGCGGCGGTCGATACCCATATCGACCCGGTCAGCCGCGCCTTTCGCGCCCGCGCCGTGATCCCCAACCCCGACCGTGCATTGCCGGCGGGAATGTTCATGTCGCTGACCCTGACCCTGTCGGAGGCGGAAAAGCTGGTCGTGCCCGAGGCCGCGATCCTGTTCCAGGCGGCCGAGACCTATGTTTTCGTCGTCGATGACGGCATCGCCCGGCGGCTGCCGGTCTCGACCGGCCAGCGCAAGGGCGGCGTCGTCGCCATCGAGGCCGGCCTCGAGCCCGGCACGCAGGTCATCGTGCGCGGGCTGCAGCGGGTGCGCGACGGCCAGCCGGTGACGGTGCTGGGCGATGCCGCAAGGACGGCGGAGGGCGATTCGTGACCCTGCCCGGCATCGCCGTGCGCCGCCCGGTGCTGGCGGCGGTGGCGAGCCTGCTGCTGCTCGTCTTCGGCCTCGCGGCACTGCGCGGCATTCCCGTGCGCGAACTGCCCGACGTCGACAACGCGGTGATCTCGATCTCCACCCAGTATCCCGGCGCCGCGCCCTCGGTGATGGACACCGACGTCACCGAACCGATCGAGGGCGCGGTGGCGGCCATCGCCGGGCTGCGCACGATCAGTTCGGAAAGCCGCCAGGGCCGCAGCTCCATCACCCTCGAATTCGAGACCGGCCGCGACATCGAGGAGGCCGCCAACGATGTGCGCGACGCGGTGGGGCGGGTGCGCACCGACCTGCCCGACGGCGCCGAGACCCCCGAGATCGTCAAGAGCGATTCCGACGCCGACCCGGTGATGCGTCTCGCGATCACCTCGAGCCGGATGACCACGGCCGAAATCACCGACTATATCGACCGCTACATCGCCGACCGGCTGGCCACGATCGACGGGGTGGCGCGGCTGCAGATCTATGGCGAGCGTCCCTTCGCGGTGCGCGTCTGGCTCGACCGGCGGGCGCTGGCGGCGCGGCAGCTGACGGTGGCCGACATCGAGGCCGCGCTCAGGCGCAACAACGTCGAGCGCCCCGCCGGCGAGGTGGTGTCGCACACCCGGCAGCTGTCGGTGCGGCTCAACAGCCGGCTCTCGAGCATCGAGGATTTCCGCGACGTGGTGCTGGGGCGCGTGGCCGGCTATCCGGTGCGGCTGGGCGACGTGGCCCGGGTCGAGCCGGGCGTCGCCGACGACAGCACCGTCGCGCGCAGCGACGGCGCCGACGCCATCGGCATCTCGATCCTGCGGCAAAGCCAGTCGAACACGCTGGCGATCTCGCGCGCGGTGCGCGCCGAGATCGCGGCGCTGCGCCCCACCCTGCCCGAGGGGATGGAAATCATCGTCGGCTCGGACGACGCGCTCTTCGTCGGCGCCTCGATCCGCGAGGTGCTGATCGCGCTGTCGATCTCTCTGGCGCTGGTGGTGCTGGTGATCCTGGCGTTCCTGCGCTCGGCGCGCGCCACGCTGGTGCCGGTCGTCGCCATTCCGGTGTCGCTCATCGGCTCGTTCATCCTGATCGGGGCCTGGGGGTTCTCGCTCAACACGCTGACCTTGCTGGCGATGCTGCTGGCCATCGGGCTGGTGGTCGACGATGCCATCGTGGTGCTGGAGAACATCCAGCGCCGCGTCGAGGACGGCGAAAGCCCGCTGGTGGCCAGCCTGCGCGGGGCCGAGCAGGTGACCTTCGCGGTGATCGCCACCTCGCTGACGCTCATTGCGGTGTTCGTGCCGCTGTCGTTCATGCCCGGCGAGGTCGGCCGGCTCTTCGTCGAATTCGGCTGGGTCATGGCGGGCACGGTGGCGATCTCGACCTTTGTCGCGCTGACGGCCTGCCCGGCGCTGGCGTCGCGGGTGCTGCGTGCCCGCAAGCGGCGCGGGCGGGCCGTGGCGGGTACGGGCGGCGAACCGGCGCCGGCGGATGTCCGGCTGACCGGCATCCAGCGCGCCTATCGCGGGCTTCTGGCCGGTGCGCTGCGCATGCCGCTGGTGGTGCTGACGCTGGCGGCGGTTGCGACCGGGGCGGCGGCGCTCTTCTGGGACGGGCTGCCGCGCGAGCTGGCGCCCAGCGAGGATCGCGGCGTCGGCTTCGTGCCGCTCACCGCGCCGCAGGGCAGCACCGTCGAGCATACCGATCTGGCCGCGCGCCAGGTCGAGGCGATCCTCGCGCCGCTGCGCGAGGAAGGCATCGTCGACACCGTCTTTACCTTCACCGGCTGGGGCGGGCGGGCGTTCCGGTCGTTCGTCGTCTTCCGACTGGTGCCGTGGGAGGAGCGCAGCGCGAGCGTCTTCGACGTGGTCCGCCGCATTGCGCCGCTGATGGACAAGGTCACGATCGCGCGCGGCTTTCCCATCGCGCCGGCGGGGCTGGGGCTGCGCGGCAATTCCTCGCCGCTCAGGGTGGTCGTGGGCGGACCCGATTTCGACAGCGTCAAGGAATGGGCGAACGCGCTGCTGACACGGGCCGAATCCATGCCCGGCATCGTCAACGCCGAGATCAACTACGAGGAAAACCTGCCCCAGCTCGACGTGCATATCGACCGCAACCGCGCCGACGACCTGGGCATTTCGGCCGAAACCATCGCCGCGACGCTGCAGACGATGCTGGCCGCGCGCGAGGTGACGACATTCGTCAGCCGCGGCCGCGAATACCCGGTCATCCTGCAGGCCGAACCGGGCGACCGCGAAAGCCCCGCCGACATCTCGAACCTCTTTGTCCGCGCCGCCGACGGGCAGACGCTGGTGCCGCTCGGCGCGCTGGTGCGGCTCGAGGAAAACGCCGCCGCGCCGTCGCTCAGGCGCTTCGACCGGCTGCCCTCGATCCGGCTGTCGGGGACGCTGGCGCCGGGCCACGACCTGGGCGGCGTGCTGGCCGGAATCGAGGCGGCGGCGGCCGAGATCCTGCCGGCCGAGGCGCGACTGGGCTACGAGGGCCAGTCGCGCACCTTCAAGGACACCGAACAGGGCATCGGGCTGGTGCTGGGGCTGGCGCTCCTGATCGTGTTCCTGGTGCTGGCGGCGCAGTTCGAAAGCTTCGTCCACCCGCTCACGATCATGCTGACGGTGCCGGCCGGGCTGGCCGGCGCGGTCTACGCGATGGCGCTGGGGGGGCTGTCGGTCAACGTCTATTCGCAGATCGGCATCATCCTGCTCGTGGGGCTGGTGGCCAAGAACGGTATCCTGATCGTGGAATTCGCCAACCAGCTGCGCGACCGGGGGATGAAACGCCGCGAGGCGGTGCTGCTGGCCTCGGCGCTGCGGCTCAGGCCGATCGTGATGACGGTGGTCTCGACCATCCTCGGCGCGGTGCCGCTGGTGCTGGCTTCGGGCGCCGGGTCCGAGGCCCGCGCCGCCATCGGCACCGTGATCATCGCCGGGCTGGCGATGGCCAGCGTGCTGATGCTGGTGGTCACGCCGGTGCTCTACGACCTGCTGGCGCGCTTTACCAAGCCGCGCGGCGTGTTCGAGCGGCTGATCGGGCGCGAACTGGGGCGCCCGCCCGGCCGGACGGTCTGACCGCCGGGCCGGATATGCGATTGATCCATGTCAAGGTGGCCGCGGGCAGGGTTCTTAGGGTGCGCCCGTACCCGCCGACATTGCCGCGCCGTCATTCCGGAACGCCCGCGCCATGACCTTCGATCTGCCTGTCACCCGTTCCTGCGTGGATTGCCAGTATGGAAGACACGCACCATGGAGCGGGATTCCGACCCGGCGCATCGAGGCGCTCGACCGCCTGCGCCGCCGCCGCGGCCTGGACGTGGGCGAAACGCTCTTTCGCCAGGGCGATGCCAACGAGGGGCTGCACTGCATCAGCCAGGGCGTCTTCGGGCTGTGCATCACCCATGAGAACGGCACCGACGTGATGATCCGCCTGGCCTATCCCGGCGATACGCTGGGCGCGCGCGCGTTCCTGCGCGGCGCGCCCCACCGGACCACCGCGGTGGCGCTGACCGAGGCCGCGGTCTGCACCGTCGCGCGCCGCGACGCGCTCAGGCTCACCCAGGACGCGCCGGGGGTGCATCTGGAACTGGTCGACCGCTGCCTGGCCGAGATGGACCGGGCCGAGGCGGGCATCGTCGAACAGGCCTGCCTGTCCAACCGCGCGCGGCTGTGCCGGCTCTTGAGCGACCTGTTGGAACGGCACGGCGAACCGGTGGGTACCAGGCTGGCCGCGCGCCTGCCGGTCAGCCGCCGCACAATGGCCGGGATGCTGGGCATACAGCCCGAAAGCCTGTCGCGGCTGTTTTCCCGGCTCAAGTCCGAGGGGCTGATCGCGCTTTCGGGACGGAACCTGTCGACCGGATCGCTGGCCGCACTCAGGGCCGAGGCGACGCGCGCGGCGGACGGCTGAGGCCGGGACCGGGCGCGGCCCCGGCCAAGGCCGCGCCGGCGGGTTCAGGCGGTGGCAGGCTCGAACTGGGGGAAAAGCACCTCGTTCTCAAGCCGCATATGCTCGGTCAGGTCGGCGATGAACTCCTCGAGGCCGGCGTAAAGCCTCGTCCAGGACCGGCAGGCGCCTTCGGGCAGGGACGGACCGCCGGTGATCGCGCGGATGCGCTCCAGGTCGGCGTCGTGATCGTCGTGATCGGCGCGCATCGCGGCGATGGGGTGCTCCAGCCCCGGACGGCCGCCGGCGCGAATCGCGGGAAAGAGGATCAGTTCCTCCTTCTTCATGTGCACTTCCATCTCGCCGATCATGCGCGAAAGGATGTCGGCCAGCCCCGCGGGCACCCCCTGGGCGCCGGCATGCACCGTCTCGACCTTGGCCGAGAGCTCGGCCAGTTCGGGCAGTTGTTCGCGGTGGCGGGCGTGATAGCGGGTCTCGATGTGGCGGGTCAGTTCCGCGGCGTCGTGAATCGGGGCGTCTTCGGCCATTGCTTTCGTCCTTTGCTCTGCGCGATTTCGCCGCACCCGGCCCGGAACGCCCGGAAATGACGTGGACCGCATGGCCGCGGGACGGCGGTAACAGAAGGCGATTTTAGCCTTTGTAATAGGTATTGTAAATGCCTATTCATCCATCCGGACCCGGCACCGCCCGCCGGGTCCGGTTTGCTGACAAAGGCCTTTTTTCGCGTCGGGACAATGCCGAGGGGAATAGTCTTTGACTTAAATCAAATGGGTATCGATACTGCCGATATAACGTGAAAGCGGGAGAAGTCCGCCGCGGGCGCCTTTCCCGCCCCCAGCCGACCGGGGGCGTTCCGGGCCGGCGCAGCCGTCCGGCAATCGGCGTCCGCGCGCTTCTCCGCACGTGGTGTGCGGCACGCCTGACGTTCTTTCCCGCGGGTCGAGCGGAAAGCGCGAAGGGCGGCTGCGCATAGGACAGGATAATCGGCAAGAGCCGGAGCGCGCGAAGGCAAGACTGCAGGACCATCAGCACGATCCATCGGCACCGCATCGTTCGCGGGCCGCACATCAAGGGATCAAGCGCCCGCTACGGACAGGCCATCGGACGGTGAGGGAGAAAGCCACATGACCGACCAAGAGACTGACACCAAGCGCGAAAGCGCCGCACCGACGGAACGCCCCCCGGCGATGCAGCAGATACTCGACAACCCGTTTCTGCTGCTCTTTCTGGGCGTCACCATTCCCACAGTTCTCTACATCGTCTGGGGCGTGATGGAAATCGCCTCGGTTCCGGTCGCGAACTGACCGGACACAGGAGGAGAGACCGACATGGCCATCACACCGCCGTCAAACCGACTCTGGTGGAAGGAACCGATCCACGGCATCGAGCTGGGCTGGATCGTCATCGCCTTTCTCTGGGGGCTTTTCATGTTCTTCTTCATGATTGCCTGGCACTTCATCGGCAATCAGAACCTTTCGACCGAGACCTACAAGATCCAGCCCGAGCAATACGTCGAGAAGGTCGAGGCCTTCGCCGAGGAATTCCAGGCCGTCGACGAGAACGGCGAGCCGATCGAGGAGGACGGGGTGCCGGTCGTGCGGCCGCCGGTGGGGGGCGATGCCTATATCCTCGCCCGCCTGTGGGAATTCTGGCCGATCCTCGAGCTGAAGAAGGGCGAGAGCTATCGCATCCACCTCTCTTCGGCCGACTGGCAGCACGGCTTTTCGCTGCAGCCGACCAACATCAACATCTCGGTGCACCCCGAATACGAACACGTTCTGACGCTGACGCCCACCGAGGCGGGCGTCTTCGGGATCGTCTGCAACGAGTTCTGCGGGATCGGCCATCACACGATGACCGGCCGTATCCGCGTCGTGGAATAAGGGAGGGACACCCATGACCACCATCGATCACGGCGCAGTTGCCGGTCCGGCCGTCGCGGCCAACTACCGGACGTGCCGATTCTCGGGCCTCAAGATCGAGGCCAATGCCGAAACCCTCATCAAGGTCAACGCCGTCGCGGCCGTCGTCTTTCTGCTGCTCGGCGGGCTGATGGGCCTCGGCGTGGCGCTGACCCGCTGGCCGGCCATCCAGCTGCTGCCGGCGGACTGGTTCTACCTGGTGCTGACCGGGCACGGCGCCAACGTGCTGCTGTTCTGGATCATCTTCTTCGAGATCGCGGTGCTCTACTTCGCCTCGGCGGTGATCCTGGGCGCGCGGCTGGCGACGCCGCGCTTTGCCTGGCTGGGCTTCGTGCTGATGCTCGCCGGCGCGGTGATGGCCAACTACGCGGTCCTGCGCGGCGACAGTTCGGTGATGTTCACCTCGTACCCGCCGATGCAGGCCTCGCAATGGTTCTACCTGTCGCTGATCGTCTTCGCGGTGGGGGCGCTGATCGCGGTGTTCGTGTTCTTCGGCACGCTGGTCGTCGCCAAGGCCGAGAACACCTATGACGGCTCGGTTCCGCTGGTCACTTTCGGCGCGATCACCGCGGGCATCATCGCGGTCTTCACGCTGGCCGCGGGCGCGATCATCCTTATCCCGACCTGGCTGTGGTCGCTTGGGCTGATCTCGAACATCGACTCGCTGATGTACAAGGTCGTCTGGTGGGGGATGGGACACTCCAGCCAGCAGATCAACGTCTCGGCGCATGTGTCGATCTGGTACGCCATCGGCGCGATGGTCGTGGGCGCCAAGCCGCTGTCGGAAAAGGTCAGCCGGATGGCGTTCTTCATGTACATCCTCTTTCTGCAGCTCGCCTCGGCCCACCACCTGCTGGCCGAACCGGGGATGAGCGCGTCGTGGAAGATCGTGAACACGTCCTACATGATGTACCTGGCCGTCATGGGCTCGATGATCCACGGGCTGACCGTGCCCGGCGCGATCGAGGCGGCGCAGCGGCGCAACGGTTTCACCCGCGGCGCGTTCGAATGGCTCAGAAAGGCGCCCTGGGGCAACCCGGCCTTTTCGGGCTTCTTCCTCAGCCTGGTGATGTTCGGCTTCATCGGCGGCATCACCGGCGTCATCCTGGGCACCGAGCAGCTCAACGTGCTGATGCACAACACGCTCTATGTGCCGGGCCACTTCCACGGCACCGTGGTCGCGGGTACGACGCTGGCGTTCATGGCGATGACCTATCTGGTGGTGCCGCTGATCTTTCAGCGCGACATCATCATGCCGGGGCTGGCCAAGCTGCAGCCGTTCCTCTTCGGCATCGGCGCCGGCGGCATCTCGCTGTTCATGATGGGGGCGGGCACGCTGGGCGTTCCGCGGCGGCACTGGGACATGTCCCTGACCGACGCCATGCACGGCCACGAATTCCCGGCCGCGGCCTATCTGATGATGGGTCTGAACGGGATATTCGCGATCCTGGCGGCGCTGGGCGGACTGCTGTTCATCCTGATCGTCGTGGGCTCGATCCTGGGCGGCCCGAAGCTGAGCGCGCCGGGTGCCAAGATGCGCTTCCCGCTGCATGACAAGAGCCGCGAGGCGGTGTCGGAATACGGCAGCCACGGTACGCTCAAGCTGCCTGGCACGATCATCCTGGTGGCGATCTTCTTTGCCTGCTTCGTGCTCTACTACTTCGTCAACTGGAAGTACCTGTCCGAACTGTGGCTGTTCAACTGACCTGACGAAGCCAGGGAGTCCTCGCATGCACGCCGTCCTCTCTACCACGGCCTCGATCCTCAAGCTTCGGATCGGCCTCTTCATCGCCCTTGCGGCCCTCGTCGGCATCCTGACCGGCGAAGGCGGCATGGGCTGGGGGGCGGCGGCGGCCTTTACCCTCGCCGTGCTCGGTGCCTCGGGCGCGGCGGGGGCCTTCAACCAGTATTTCGAGCGCGAGATCGACCGCACGATGGCGCGCACCCATACCCGCCCCTTTGCCAGCGGGCGGCTCAGGGAGGGGGCGGTCTGGCCCGCCACCTTCACCGCGCTGCTGATGGTGTCGCTGCTGCTCGGCTGGGCCACAGGCGGCACGCTGGCGGCGGTGCTGGTCTTTGCCGGCGCGGCCACCTACGGGCTGCTCTACACGCTCGTGCTCAAGCCGCGCACGGTCTGGAACGTGGTCATCGGCGGCGCGGCGGGCAGCTTTGCGCTCCTGGCGGGCGCGGTTGCCGCCCGGCCCGAATTCGGGCCCGTGATCGGCCCGGTGCCGGTCATCCTTTCGGTGGTGCTGTTTTTGTGGACGCCGCCGCATTTCTGGGCACTGGCGGCGGTGCGCGGCGAGGATTATCGCCGTGCCGGCATCCCGATGCTGCCCGTCACCCACCCGCCCCGGATCTGGGCGCCGGTGATCTTTTTGCATGTCCTGGCGCTGTCGGTGCTGTCGCTGGGGCCGCTGCTTTACGGCTACGGCGCCATCTATGGCCTCTTTGCCGGGGTGAGCGGCGCGGTCTTCCTGTGGGCGTCGTGGCGGCTGATGCGCGATCCCTCGCGCGGACACGCCAAGGCGACCTTCCACGCCTCGCTCTTGCATTTCGCGCTCTTGTCGCTGGGCGTCATCCTCGACCGGGGAGCGGCGGCATGGCTGGGCTGAGGCTCATCCTCGCCGCCGCGCTTTGCCTGGGACTGCCCGCGATCGCCCCGGCGCAGCAAAAGCTCGATTCGGAAATCGCCTTCGACGAGAGCCAGGCGGCGATTGGAAACCTCATCGGCGATCATATCCTGACCGACCAGAACGGCGCGCCGCTGGCGTTGGCCGACCTGCGCGGCAGGCCGCTGGTGGTGTCGCTGGTCTTTACCTCCTGCGCCACGGTCTGCCCGCTCACGACCGAGAACCTGCGCGAACAGATCCTGCGCGCCCGGCAGACGCTGGGCGACGACAGTTTCGCGGTGCTGACCTTCGGGTTCGACGCCAGCGGCGACACGCCCGAACAGCTTGCCGGTTTTGCCGGCACCCACAAGCTGAAGGGCGTCCCGGACTGGTACGTGGCCAGCGCCGACGCCGACACCACCGCCGCGTTGCTGAACGATCTCGGCTTTTCCTTCCGTGCCGCGGCGGGCGGGTTCGATCACGTCACCCAGACCACCGTGCTCGACGCCGAGGGCCGTGTCTATCGCCAGATCTACGGCGAGAACTTTCCGCTGCCGGTGCTTGTCCAGCCGCTCAAGGAACTGGTTCTGGGGACCGAAACCCTGTCGATCGACCCCAAGGACTTGTGGAACCGCATCAGCTTTCTATGTACGGTCTATAATCCCCTGACCGGGGCCTATCGCTTCGACTATGGCATCTTTTTCGGGATCTTCTTCGGCGCCCTGTCGCTGATCGTCACCGGATTGATCATCCTGCGGCTCTGGCTGCAGCGCCGCCGGGCGATGCGCGGGCAGACACGACACGGAAGAGCCAGCGAGGCAACATGAAGACCACAGGACCGCGCGCCACGATCCGGCGCGGCTTCGACCGGGCGGAACGCGGGCTCGACCGGCTGTTCGGCGCCGACTGGAACCCCCTTGCGCAACTCGGCCCGCTGGGCTGGCTGCTGTTCTGGGTCGTCGCCGTGAGCGGCATCTACCTCTTCATCTTCTTCGATACCGGGGTGACGGCGGCCTATTCGTCGATCGAGTGGCTGACCAACGATCACTGGTGGCATGCCGGGCTGGCGCGCAGCCTGCACCGCTATGCGTCGGACCTGATGGTGCTGGTGATGTTCGTCCACCTGATCCGGGAATGGTCCTTCGACCGCTATCGCGGCCGGCGCTGGTTTTCCTGGATCACCGGTATCCCGGTGATCTGGTTCGTCTACCTGTCGGGCATCACCGGCTACTGGCTGGTCTGGGACAAGCTGGCGCAGTACGTGGCCACGGTCTCGACCGAACTGCTGGATACTCTGGGCATCTTCGGCGAACCGATCGCGCGCAACTTTCTTGCGCCCGAGCTCTTGTCGTCGCGTTTCTTTACCCTGATGGTGTTTCTGCACATCGCCATCCCGCTCTTGCTGCTCTTGCTGATGTGGGTGCATATCCAGCGCATCACCGACGCCCGCACCAGCCCGCCGCG
>CAZNMK010000029.1:0-13343 GCA_964574045.1 uncultured Roseovarius sp.
GCTTTCCGGCGGGCCGCGGCCGCCGGGGGGGGGCGCGAACGCGCCCGCCGGGGGGCGGGGGGGCGCTGCCCGGCGGTGCCCGCCGGGCGAAACCGAGACGCAAAGCACATGAGATTTCCCGCCTGTTGTTTCAGCGCTCTTCGGGTGCTCGTCTCAACCTTCTGAACAAGCGCCCGGCCCCGAAAAGCAAAGCGCCGCCGGTCGGCTCTCAGGCGCGCACCAGCGCCTCGTAGGCCTCGGCGATCTCGCGGGTGAGCGCGCCGACCTCGAAATTGTAATCCCCGATCCGGCCCACCGGCGTCACCTCGGCGGCGGTGCCGGTCAGCCAGCACTGCTGGAAACCCTCCAGTTCCTCGGGCATGATGTGGCGTTCGTGCACCTTGATCTGGCGCTCGTTCAGCATGCCGATCACGGTCTGCCGGGTCAGCCCGTTGAGGAAGCAGTCGGGCTTGGGCGTGTGCACCTCGCCGTCGCGCACGAAGAAGATGTTGGCGCCGGTGGCCTCGGCCACGTAGCCGCGATAGTCGAACATCATCGCGTCCGAGCAGCCTTTGGCCTCGGCGGCGTGCTTGCTCAGCGTGCAGATCATGTAGAGCCCGGCGGCCTTGGCGTGGCTGGGAATGGTCTCGGGGCTGGGGCGTTTCCATTTCGAGATGTCGAGCCGGGCGCCGCGGGTCTTGGCGTCGCCGTAATAGGCGCCCCATTCCCAGGCGGCAATGGCGAGACGCACCGGGTTGCGCGCCGAGGCCACGCCCATGTCGGGCCCGGCGCCGCGCCAGGCCACCGCGCGCAGATAGGCGTCGCTCAGCCCGTTGGCGGCCAGCAGTTCGGCCTTGGCGGCCTCGATCCGGTCGACGCCGAAGGGGATTTCGAAATCGAGCTGGCCGGCGGAATAATGCAGCCGCTCGGAATGCTCGCGGCTCTTGAATATCCTACCGCCATAGGCGCGCTCGCCCTCGAAGACCGAACTGGCGTAATGCAGCGCGTGGGTCAGGATGTGCACGTTCGCATCGCGCCAGTCGACGAGGGTGCCATCCATCCAGATCTTGCCGTCGCGGTCGTCATAGCCAGCCATTCGCGGACTCCTTTGCAGGCCGTATTTTCATTTGTTGCGCCAGATACGTCCGCATCGGACATTTAGTTGCGCGAAAACTGCGATTCGCTACCAGTTTGGTGTTGGAATGTCAATAAAGCTGACATAATATCGGAGGCAGTAGAGATATTCCATGTCGGGGCGCACCATGCCGGACGTTCAGGGCGGTGAAAACCTGCTGTTTCTGACCGACGAACAGCTCAGGCAGGGGATCGAGGCTATGTTCTTTGCCTATCGCGGCTTTACCGCCGATCCCGACCGTATCCTTGCCAAGATGGCCTATGGCCGGGCGCATCACCGCGCCATCCATTTCATCGCCCGCAGCCCCGGCACCACGGTGAACAACCTGCTGGGCATCCTCGGCGTGACCAAGCAGTCGCTGAACCGGGTGCTGCGCACGCTGATCGGCGACGGGCTGGTCGAAAGCCGCGTCGGCACCGCCGACAAGCGCGAGCGGCACCTCTACCTGACCGACAGGGGCGCGGCGCTGGAACAGCGGCTGTCGGATGCCCAGCGGGCGCGGATGCGCGCCGCCTACCGCAGCGCGGGGCCCGAGGCGGTGGCGGGTTTCCGCCAGGTGCTGGAGGCGATGATGGAACCCGATCTGCGCCGCCGCTACCACGCCATCCGGGACCAGGGCGCATGAGCGATCCGGCCCCGCACCTGCTGATCGTCGACGACGACGAGCGCATCCGTGGCCTGCTGCGCAAGTTCCTGATCCGCAACGGGTTCCTGGTATCGGCCGCGCGCGATTCCGGGCATGCCCGCAAGCTGCTGGCGGGGCTGGAATTCGATCTCATCGTGCTCGACGTGATGATGCCGGGCGAGGATGGGGTGACGCTGACGCGCGCCCTGCGCGAAGGCCTGGCAACGCCGATCCTGCTGCTGACCGCCAAGGGCGAGACCGAGGACCGCATCCGCGGGCTCGAGGCGGGGGCGGACGACTACCTCGCCAAGCCTTTCGAGCCCAAGGAACTGCTCTTGAGGATCAATGCCATCCTGCGGCGGATGCCGGCGGCCGAGCCCGACCACATCGCCCCCAAGGTGTTGCAGATGGGCGCGGTGCGGTTCGATATCGAGCGCGGCGAGCTGATGCATGGCGCGGCGCCGGTGCGCCTGACCGCGACCGAGGCGCAGCTGATGCGCATCTTTTCCGAGCATCTGGGCGAACCGGTCAGCCGCGCCAGGCTGGTCGAGGATCTGGGCCGCGACAGGGGCCAGGCCCAGGAACGCGCGGTCGACGTGCAGATCACCCGGCTGAGGCGCAAGATAGAGGCCGATCCGAAACAGCCGCGCTATCTGCAGACGGTTCGCGGCGAGGGCTACATGCTGACCCCGGACTGAGCCGCCCGCGGGCCGGGCACCTGCGGACACTTGCCTGGGAACGCGAATGCGACTAACCCCGCCCCATGCTCGACGAGACCGACGATATCCACCCGCTCTTTGCCGGCGCCCCGAAAACCATCGGGTTCCGCAAACTGCGCAAGCGCATCGTGCGCCAGGCGCGCGAGGCGATCGAGCAATACGGCATGGCCGAGAAGGGCGCGAAATGGCTGGTCTGCCTGTCTGGCGGCAAGGACAGCTATACCCTGCTGGCGGTGCTGCACGAACTCAGGTGGCGCGGGCTCCTGCCGGTCGATCTGCTGGCCTGCAACCTCGATCAGGGGCAGCCGGGCTTTCCGGCCACGGTGCTGCCGGAGTTTCTGGGCCGCATGGGCGTGCCCCACCGGATCGAGTATCAGGACACCTATTCCATCGTCACCGACAAGGTGCCGCAGGGGCGGACCTATTGCGCGCTCTGCTCGCGTCTGCGGCGCGGCAACCTCTACCGCATCGCCCGCGAGGAGGGCTGTTCGACGGTGGTGTTGGGGCATCACCGCGACGACATCCTCGAGACCTTCTTCATGAACCTCTTTCACGGCGGGCGGCTGGCGACGATGCCGCCGAGGCTCCTGAACGAGGAGGGCGATCTTTTCGTTGCCCGGCCGCTGGCCTTCGTTGCCGAGGCCGATTGCGACCGCTTCGCCCGGGCGATGGCCTATCCGATCATCCCCTGCGATCTGTGCGGCAGCCAGGACGGGCTGCAGCGCCAGCAGGTCAAGCGCATCCTCGACGGCTGGGAAGCGAACGCGCCCGGCCGCCGCCAGGTGATGTTCCGCGCCCTGATGAACGCGCGGCCCTCGCATCTGCTCGACCCGCGGCTTTTCGATTTCGCTGGGCTGGCGCGGGAACCGGTCGAATTCGAGTCAAATTCCGATCCGGCGCCACGGCTGCGTTAAGGCGATATTGAATGCCCATCCCTAGCCTTGCCCGCGCAAGCCCGGGGATGTCGCATGATACGCCGTCTTTATCGCAGCCTCTTTGCCCTGCGCCGCCGCCTCGCGGCGCTGCTGACCGGCCCGCTGGCGCTGGCGCTGTTGCCGGTGGCGCTGTTCGTTGGCTACCGCCTGGGGGGCGAGGCGGCGCTGGCGCTGGCGGCGTTGGCGGTGCCCTCGGCGCTGGCGCTTGCGGGTGCCTTCGGCCGGCACCGGCGCGGCGTTGCGGATGTCGGCCCGCCGGTGGTGTCGGGCAGGTCGCTGCGCCACGCGCTCGACGCCGCCCTTGGCCGACCCGGCGGCGGCATGGTGGCCTGCATCATGCTGCAGATGGACAACCACGACCGCCTGCACGACGGCGGCGGACCCGCCGACGCCGCCGCCGTTACCGATCGTGTCGCGCTGGGCCTGCGGGCCACGCTGCGGCGGCGCGACCGCATCTTCTTTCTCGGCCACGGGCGATTCGGCATCGTGCCGGCGCCGGCACGGCGGATGACCGCCGATGCGCTGTGGCAGATGGGCGCGCGCCTGCAGGAGGGGTTGCAGCGCAGCCGTGGCGCCACCTCCGCGGTGGCCGGCCATTCCGTCTGTATCGGTATCGCCATGGCCGCCGTCGGGCGCGACACCGGCAAGGACCTGATGGCCGCCGCCACCGCCGCCCTGGCCGAGGCGCGCGAGACCGCCCCGGCGACGATCTGCCTGCGCCGGTCGGGGACCAGGCGCACCGCCGCCGCGGGGCCGCGTCCCCTGCGCCTGCACGACGAGGCGGTCCGCGCGCTCGAGGGGGGCGAGATCACGGCCTGGTTCCAGCCGCAGCTGTGCACCGATACCGGCCACGTGTCGGGGTTCGAGGCGCTGGCGCGCTGGTGTCACCCGCAGCGCGGCGTCCTGGCGCCGGCGCGGTTCCTGCCCTATCTCGAACGTGCCGGGCTGGCCGGCCAGCTGCAGGAGGTGATCCTGCGCGACGCGCTGGGCGCGCTGGGAAAATGGCACGCGCTGGGCCATGACATCCCCAGCGTGGGGGTGAATTTCTCGCCCGCCAGCCTGCGCGACCCGGCCCTGGCCGACGCCATCGCGTGGGAACTCGACCGTCACGACCTGCCGGCGCGCTGCCTGACCGTCGAGATACTCGAAACCGTGGTCTCGGTCTCGCCCGACGACGCCACCGCGCGCAATATCCGGCGGCTGTCCGAGATGGGCTGCCGCATCGACCTGGACGATTTCGGCACCGGGCACGCCTCGATCTCGTCGCTCAGGCGGTTCCGGCTCAACCGGCTGAAGATCGACCGCTCCTTCGTGCGCGGCATCGACGGCGACCCCGACCAGCAGCGCATGGTCGCCGCGATCCTGACCATGGCCGAGCAGCTGCAACTCGACACCCTGGCCGAAGGGGTGGAAAGCGCGGGCGAGCACGCGCTGCTGGCGCAGCTTGGCTGCGGTCATGTGCAGGGCTTCGGCATCGCCCGGCCGATGCCCTACGAGCGCACGCCGCCGTGGCTGTGCCAGCATGCCGAAAAGCTGGGCCAGCCGCCCGAGATCGGACGCGCCGCGCCCTGAGGCGCCCGCGCGCCGCCGCGCGGGGGGCCTTGTTCGGCCGGCCTTTGTGCCGCGCCGGGGCCGGCGCGGCCGATAATCCACTTGACCTTTTGGCCGTCACTCTGTTGAACCCCCCAAGACTGGGAACAGGACAGGTGGCCGCCGGCGATGGACGACCAGAACAAGAACCTCATTCTTGCAACCGCGCTCAGCTTTCTGGTGATCCTGCTGTGGTTCGTGATGTTCCCGCCGGAGCAGGCGCCAACAGAGGGCGAGCTGACGGCGCCCGGCACCGCCACCCAGGGCCAGACCGCAGACCGGCCCGCCGGCGAGGGCGTCGCCAGCGCCCCCGTCGCCACCGACACCGCCACCGACACCGGCGCAGCACCGCCCCCACCCGCCGCCGGCGATGCCGCCGCGGGCGGGGTCGAGCCGACTGAGGACGATACCCCCCGCATCGCCATCGACACGCCGACGCTCAAGGGGTCGATCTCGCTGCGTGGCGGGCGCATCGACGAACTGGCGCTGAAGAAATACCGCGAAACGCTCGACCCGGGCTCGGACATCGTCACGCTCCTGTCGCCCGTGGGCAGCGACCGGCCCTATTACGCGCTCTTCGGCTGGGCGCCCGGGACCGGGCTCGCCCCCGACCAGGTGCCGGGCGCCAACACGCTGTGGCGGGCCGAAAGCAATGGTCCGCTCGCCCCCGGCAGCCCCGTCGTGCTGAGCTGGGACAACGGCGCCGGGCTGACCTTTCGCCGCGAGATGCAGATCGACGACAGGCTGATGTTCACCGTCACCCAGTCGGTCGCCAACACCGGCGACGAGACGCTTGCGCTGGCGCCCTACGGCATCCTCGCCCGGCACGGGCTGCCGGCGAATCTCAAGAACTTCTTCATCCTGCACGAGGGCGGCATCCGCATGGTCGACGGCGAGCTGACCGAGATCGACTATGACGATTTCGACCCCGCCGCCGCGCACGAGACCATCGCCGTCGAAGAGGCCGCCTGGACCGGCTTTACCGATCACTACTGGATGACGACGCTGATCCCCGGCGCGGGCGCGGGAACCCGCATCAGCACCTTTCAGGACACCCGCCGCGCGATCTATCAGACCACCGCCAGGCAGCCCACCGTGACGCTGGCGCCGGGCGAGAGCGCGACCGCCTCGACCCGGCTTTTCGCCGGCGCCAAGGAGTGGGAGACGATCCGCACCTACCAGAACGAGACCGGCATCCCCAAGTTCCTCGATTCGATCGACTGGGGCTGGTTCTTCTTCCTGACCAAGCCGATCTTTGCCGTGCTGCACACGCTCAACAAGACCATCGGCAACATGGGTTGGGCGATCATCGCGCTCACCTTCTGCATCAAGGCGCTGCTCTTTCCGCTGGCCTACAAGTCCTACGTCTCGATGGCCAGGATGAAGGAACTGCAGCCGCAGATGGAGCAGCTGAAAGAGGCCGCCGGCGACGACCGCCAGAAGCTGCAGAAAGAGATGATGGCGCTCTACAAGAAGGAAAAGGTCAATCCGGCATCGGGCTGTCTGCCGATCCTTCTGCAGATCCCGATCTTCTTTTCGCTCTACAAGGTCATCTTCGTCACGCTCGAGCTGCGCCATGCCCCCTGGGTCGGCTGGATACGCGACCTGTCTGCGCCCGATCCATCGTCGCTCTACAATCTGTGGGGGCTGTTGCCCTGGGATGCGCCCGAGCCCGGTTCGGTGCTGGCGCTGATCTTCATCGGGATAATGCCGCTCTGCCTCGGTGTCTCGATGTGGGTGCAGCAAAAGCTCAACCCCGCGCCGACCGATCCGACGCAGAAGATGATCTTTGCCTGGATGCCGTGGGTGTTCATGTTCATGCTGGGCAGTTTCGCGTCGGGGCTGGTGCTGTACTGGATCACCAACAACACGCTGACATTCACCCAGCAGTACCTGATCATGCGCAGCCACGGCTACAGGCCAGACGTCTTTGGCAACATCAAGGCCGGTTTCAAGCGCAAGCCGGGTTCGGGGGGCAAGTGATGGCCCGGGTCGCTGCGCTGTGGCGGCATCCGATCAAGTCGCACGGGCGCGAATCGCTGAAATCGGTGACCCTTGCCGCCGGGCAGACCATGCCCTGGGACAGGCGCTGGGCGGTCGCGCACGAGGCCGCGCGCACCGATGGCCGCGCCTGGGCGCCCTGCGCCAACTTTTCCCGCGGCGCCAAGGCGGCGGCGCTGATGGCGATCTCGGCGCGCTCCGACACCGCCGCAGGCACCGTCACCCTGTCGCATCCCGACCGCCCCGACCTGACCTTCGATCCCGACCGCGAGGAGGCGGCGTTTCTCGACTGGGTGCGTCCGCTGATGCCGGAAAACCGGGCGCAATCGGCGCGCATGCTGCGGGTCGAGGGGCGCGGCATGACCGATACCGAGTTTCCGTCGCTGAGCCTGGTCAACCTCGTCTCGGGCGAGGATCTGGGCCGGCGCATGGGTCAGGCGCTGTCGCCGTTGCGCTGGCGCGCCAACATCCATCTCGAGGAGCTGGAGCCCTGGGCCGAGCGCGGCTGGATCGGGCGCCGCCTGCGTGCGGGCGAGGCGGAACTGGTGGTGCGCGAACATATCGGCCGCTGCCTGGCGACCGCCGCCAATCCCGAAACCGGCGCGCGCGACGCCGACACGCTGGGCGCGCTGGAGGCCGAGTTCGGGCATACCGAGTTCGGCATCTATGCCGAGATCACCCGAACCGGCACGCTGGCCGTCGGCGACCCGGTCGAACCGCTGGAATGAGCCTGCCCTTTCCCCTCGCTCCCGATCCGGACAGGGAGGCGGCCGAGCGCGGGCGGCTGCTCTTTGCCGGGCCGGTCAGCTTCGTCAAGGGCGTGGTGGCGATGTCCGGGCTGCCGCCGGCCGACCGGCCGGAGGTCTGTTTCGCCGGGCGCTCGAACGTCGGCAAGTCGTCGCTGATCAACGCGCTCGCTGGCCGCAAGGGGCTGGCGCGGGCGTCGAACACGCCGGGGCGCACCCAGGAGATCAACATCTTCGCGCTGGGCGACAGCCACTATATGGCCGATCTGCCCGGTTACGGCTTTGCCCAGGCACCGCGGGCAAAGGTCGCCGCCTGGCAGGCGCTGCTGAAGCAGTACCTGGCCGGCCGCCCGACGCTGCGCCGGGCGTATCTGCTGATCGACGCGCGCCCCGGCATCAAGCCCGGGGACGAAGAGATCATGACGCTGCTCGACAGCGCCGCCGGCACCATTCAATGCGTGCTGACCAAGGCCGACAAGGTCAGGGCCGGCGAACGTGACCGCGTCCTCGAGCAGGTGCGCGGCCGGCTGGCGGCCCACCCGGCGGCCTATCCCGAACTGGTCCTGACCTCGTCAGAGACGGGCGAGGGGCTGGCCACGCTGCGCGCCGCGATCGCCGCCCTGGCCTGAGCGGCGCGCGCTCAGCCCTCGCCCGGTGCGGTGTCGGAAATGAGCTTGCGCAGCATCGCCTTGGCGCCTGGCGCGCTCCAGTGCGCATCGCCCAGCATGCGCGCGATCTCGCGCCCGTCGCGGTCCAGGATTACTGTCACCGGCAGGCCCACGACGCCCATCTCGCGCGCCATCTGCTGCTTGGGGTCGCGGTGCAGCGGCAGGTTGTCGACGCCGATCTCGGCAAAGAAATCCTGCATCGCCGGCAGTGGGTTGCGGCCGGTGGCGATGGTCACGACCGCAAAATCCTCGCCGCCCAGTTCGGTCTGCAACTCGGCCAGCATCGGCATTTCCTTGCGGCAGGGCGCGCACCAGGTGGCCCAGAAATTCACCAGCGCTATCTTGCCGGCATAGTCGGCCAGCGTGCCGGTGCCGCCGCCCTCGGCCTCGAAGGCGGTTTCGCTGACGGGCCTCGGTGTGTCGTGAAAGACGAGCTTTTGCATGTCGTCCTCGAGGAGCCCGCGCAGCGCGGCATGGCTGGCGCCGCCCGTGCCGCCGCCTGGCGGTTGCAGGACGAGGACCGCGGCGGCGATTGCACAGGCGCCGGCGGCTATATAAAGCAGGGCGGAGAGATTCAGGCGCATTCTACCTCCCGGGAGGGCCAGCATGACGGACACGACCTCGAACCGGATGTGGGGCGGCCGCTTCGCCGCCGGACCGGACGCGATCATGGAGGCCATAAACGCCTCGATCGGGTTCGACAAGCGGCTGGCGGCGCAGGACATCGCCGGATCGAGAGCCCATGCCGCGATGCTGGCGGCCACGGGCATCGTCAGTGATAGCGACGCCGAGGCGATCGGGGAAGGGCTGCTCACGGTGTTGTCAGAGATCGAGGGCGGCGAATTCGCCTTTTCGGCCGAGCTCGAGGACATCCACATGAATGTCGAGGCGCGGCTCGGGGAGCTGATCGGCGATCCGGCCGGGCGGCTGCACACGGCGCGGTCGCGCAATGACCAGGTGGCGACCGATTTCCGGCTCTGGGTGCGCGATCGGATCGACGCGGTGGATGCGGCGCTCGTCACGCTGATGCGCGCGTTCCTCGCGCAGGCCGAGACGGGCGCCGATTGGGTGATGCCGGGCTTTACCCATCTGCAGGTGGCCCAGCCGGTGACGTGGGGCCATCACATGATGGCCTATGTCGAGATGCTGGGGCGCGACCTGGGGCGGTTCCGCGATGCGCGCGCGCGGATGAACGAATGCCCGCTCGGCGCTGCGGCGCTCGCCGGCACGTCGTTTCCCATCGACCGCGAGATGACGGCGCGCGAGCTGGGGTTCGACCGGCCCTGCGCCAACAGCCTCGATGCCGTCAGCGACCGCGATTTCGCGCTGGAATTCCTGGGCGCGGCGTCGATCTGCGCGATGCATCTCAGCCGCCTGGCCGAGGAGCTGGTGATCTGGTCGTCGGCGCAGTTCCGCTTCGTACGGCTCTCGGACCGGTTCTCGACCGGCTCGTCGATCATGCCGCAGAAACGCAACCCCGACGCGGCCGAACTGATCCGGGCCAAGACCGGGCGCATCTTCGGCGCCGGCGTCGCCCTTCTGACGGTGATGAAGGGGCTGCCGCTGGCCTATTCCAAGGACATGCAGGAAGACAAGGAACAGGTCTTCGACGCCGCCGACAGCCTGATGCTGGCGCTCGCCGCGATGGCCGGGATGGTGGCCGACATGGCGCCCGACCGCGCCCGGCTCGAGGCCGCGGCCGGCACCGGCTTTGCCACCGCCACCGACCTCGCGGACTGGCTGGTGCGGGTTCTGGGCATGCCGTTTCGCGACGCGCACCACGTCACCGGCCGGCTGGTGGCGCTGGCCGAGGAAAAGGGCTGCGACCTGCCCGATCTTGACCTTGCCGACATGCAGGCGGTGAATTCGGGCATCACCGGTGATATCTTCGGGGTGCTGGGCGTGCGCAATTCGGTGGCGTCGCGCACGAGCCTCGGCGGCACCGCGCCCGAGCGCGTGCGCGCCGAGATCGCCCGCTGGAAGGAGGTGCTGAAATGAAACGTCTTTGCGCGGCCCTGATGCTGGCGCTGCTGGCCGGTTGCGGCGCCGATGGCGAGCCCATTGCGCCGTCGATGAATGCCAATGTCGGCGCCGGGCCCCACGGGGTCGGCGGATCGGCCGGCGTGACGCTGAGGAAAGGGCCGTTTTCGGTGGGCTGGGGCGTGAGCGGCTGACGCCGGCGCAGCGCGCGGTCCGGCGCCGGCGATTTGAGTATTGCCAGCAAGATGAAGACGCGGATGGCCGGGGGCGGCGATGGATCACTTTCTCTACCGTGACGGCACGCTTCATGCCGAGGATGTGCCGGTGGCCGAAATCGCCGCCGCTGTCGGCACGCCGTTCTACTGCTATTCCACCGCCACGCTGACGCGGCATTTCCGGCTCTTCGACGAGGCGCTCGCCGGGCTCGAGCACCTCGTCTGCTATGCGATGAAGGCGGCCAGCAACCAGGCGATTCTCAAGACGCTGGCGGCGCTGGGGGCTGGGATGGACGTGGTTTCGGGCGGCGAATACGCCCGCGCCAGGGCCGCCGGCGTGCCCGGCGAGCGGATCGTCTTTTCCGGCGTCGGCAAGACCCGCGAAGAGATGCGCGCGGCGCTTATGGGCGGTATCCGCCAGTTCAACGTCGAGAGCGAGCCGGAGATGCTGGCCCTCAACGAGGTGGCGCTGGAGATGGGGCAGGTCGCGCCCATAACGATCCGCGTCAACCCGGATGTGGACGCCCGGACGCACGCCAAGATCGCCACCGGCAAGTCGGAAAACAAGTTCGGCGTGCCGATCTCGCGGGCCAGGGGCGTCTATGCCCAGGCGGCGGCGCTGCCGGGGCTGCAGGTGGTCGGTATCGACGTCCATATCGGCAGCCAGCTGACCGACCTGGCGCCGTTTCGCGCCGCCTATGAAAAGGTGGCGGAACTCACCGCGGTGCTGCGTGCCGACGGTCACGACATCCGCCGGCTCGACCTCGGCGGGGGGCTCGGCATTCCCTATACCCGCTCGAACGAGGCGCCGCCGCTGCCGCTGGACTATTGCGCCCTGATCCGCGAGACGCTGGGCCATCTCGGTTGCGAGATCGAGATAGAGCCGGGGCGGCTCCTGGTCGGCAATGCCGGTATCCTGGTGGCCGGGGTGATCTACGTGAAATCGGGCGAGGGGCGCGATTTCCTGATTCTCGACGCCGCCATGAACGACCTGATCCGCCCGGCGATGTATGACGCCCATCACGATATCGTGACCGTGGCAGAGCCCGTGCCGGGCGCCGAACAGGCACCCTATGACATCGTCGGCCCGGTCTGCGAGAGCGGCGACACATTCGCCCGCGGGCGAATGATGCCGCCGGTTGCGCAGGGCGATCTGGTGGCGTTTCGCGGTGCCGGCGCCTATGGTGCGGCGATGGCCAGCGAATACAACACCCGCCCGCTGGTGCCCGAGGTGCTGGTGGCGGGAGACCGCTTTGCCGTCGTCCGCGCGCGCCCGAGCTTTGACGAGATCATAAATCGCGATACCATCCCCGAATGGCTGTAAGGCGCGCGGAGCCCCGCGCGGCCCGATCCGGCCAGGGACCAAGGGAGCATGGCGGAAAAGACCCCTCCGAGTGCCGTTCTGACCCGGCTGCGGCTGCCGCTGGCCCTGACATGGGCCGGCCTCGTGGCCGAGCGGCTGGTGCGCGCCTTGTGGCCGCTGTGGACGCTTGTCGCGGCGGCGGCGGCGGCGCCGATGCTGGGCCTGCACGACCATCTGCCGGCCGAGGCGGTCTGGACGCTGGCGGGGCTGGCCGCGCTGTCGGCGGTGGTGTTCGCGGCGCGGGGCGCGCTGGCGTTTCGCCGGCCCGGTCGGCACGAGGCGCTGGCGCGGATCGACAGCCGCCTGGCCGGCCGGCCGCTCAGCGCGCTCACGGATGCGCAGGCCATCGGCAGGGGCGATGCCTGGTCGGAGGCGCTGTGGCAGGCGCACCAGGCGCGCATGGCCGCGCGGGCGGCGGCGGCGCGGGCGGTGGCGCCGGATCTGCGGCTGGCGTCGCGCGACCCCTATGGCCTGCGCTATGTGGCGCTGCTGATGCTGGTGGTGGCGCTGGTCTTTGGCTCGGTGCTGCGGGTGGGCACGGTGGCGCGGGTCGGACCCGGCGGCGGCGCTCTTGCCGGCGGCCCGGCGTGGGAGGGCTGGATCGAACCGCCCGCCTATACCGGATTGCCGAGCCTCTACCTCAACGATCAGGACGGCGCGATCCGGGTGCCCCGCGGCAGCCGGGTGACGCTGCGGCTTTATGGCGAGGTGGGCGCGTTGGCGGTGGCCGAGACGGTATCGGGCCGCGAGACCTTGCAGGAGCCCGCGACCGGGCCTGAACAGATTTTCGAGGTGGTCCGCGATGGCACGCTGGAAATCGCCGGGGACGGGGGGCGGTCCTGGGCTGTCGCCGCGATAGAGGATACGGCGCCCGGGGTGGCGCTGGTGTCCGACGGGGCCAGGACGGATTTCGACGGGCAGATGAGCCAGCCGTTCCATGCCCGCGACGATTACGGCGTGGTGCGCGGGCGGGCCGTTTTCCGGCTGGACCGCGACCGGATCGACCGGCGTCACGGGCTGGCGGCCGAGCCCGAGCCGCGCGAGGATATCGTCCTCGACCTGCCGATGCCGATAACGGGCGATCGCAGCGATTTCATCGAAACCCTGATCGAGAACCTGTCGCAGCATCCCTGGGCGCACCTGCCGGTGGAGCTGGAGCTGGAGGTCCTTGACGAGGCCGGCCAGGCCGGGCGGAGCGCGCCGGCGCCGATGGCGCTGCCGGCGCGGCGGTTTTTCGACCCGCTGGCGGCATCGGTGATCGAACAGCGCCGCGACCTCTTGTGGTCGCGCGAGAACGCGCCGCGCGTGACGCAGGTGATGCGGGCGATCTCGCACCGGCCGTCGCCGGGGCTGTTTCGCTCGGAAACCGCCTATCTGCGCTTTCGCG
>CAZNMK010000030.1:0-7096 GCA_964574045.1 uncultured Roseovarius sp.
GCCCGTCGCTGGCGCGACGGGCGGGTGATTCCGATCAGACGCGGTCGCCCTAACCCGAGCCGCCGCCGTTTTCGGCCACCGCGCGCAGCAGTGCAGCAATGATCCGGCGCTGGTCGTCCGAAAATCCGGGCGTCGCGATCTCGGGCTCGGGTTCGTCCAGGTCGTCGGTGGCGAAGAGCGCGTCGTCGCCGGCAAAGAAGCGCCGGCGCAGCACCTCGTTGTCATCCGCGAACCGTTCCAGCAGGGCCCGCGCGGCGGCGTTGTCCATCGCCCGGCCCCGAAACCGGGGCAGATCCGCCACGGGCAGCGCCCGGAACACCTTGCGCGCGTCGAGGCCGGGGGTCCGCGCCACGATCTGCATCAGGTCCAGCAGGTCGATCGACGGCGTGGGGTTGGCGGGCTCTTCGGGCGGCGGCTTGCCGTCGGTGTCGATATCGAGGCCCAAGAGCGCGGTGAAGTCGTGCACCGCGTCGCCGCGTACCAGCGCCGCCGGCTCGAACCGGCGAAAGACGAATGTCGCCTCGGGCCAGGCCGCCTGCCATGCATCGACGATGCGGCGATAGTCGCCGCCGCGGGTGCCGAACTTGTCGACGTAGTTCTGAAACCCCGGCGCGACCTTGCCGGTCTTCATCTTTTGCTTGTAGGCGCTTTCGAGGTAACGGTCCTGGCGGCGGAAATAGCCGACGATGCGGGTATCGGGCATCGGCGCCAGCGCCAGCGCCTCGCGCAGCCGGGCCGGATCGACGCCGGTGAACATCTCGGAACTCAGCACGAACGTCTCGGCCGCGCTTTCATCCATACGCCGGCGTATGTCGGTGGCAATGGCGCCCGCGGCATCGCGTTTGCCGCCGCGCAGATACACCGCCAGATCGTTGTAGGACCCCAGCCGCCCGCGCACCAGAAAGTCGATGCCGCGCGAGGCGAGGTAGGGCTGGCGGGCGCGGGCATAGCGCTGGATCGCGGTCGAGCCGGTCTTGGGCGTGCCGATATGCAGGACGAGCCGGGCCATCGCCTCAGGCGGCCTCGGCCCGCATGACGGCGTCGTACATCTCGAAATCGCGAGCGAAGGCGCGTTCGATGTTGCGGCGGTCGGCAGCGGTCAGGCCGTCACGGAAACGCCGGCTGCCCGAGCGGTGGCCGAGATGGGTTCGGGTGTCGGCCACCTCGACCGCCTCCGAGCCCGGCCCGAACAGCGCGGCGACGATGGCGCGTCGCGCCGCCTCCATCGCCTCGACCCGGCCGATCAGGTCGTAGGGGATCAGCCCGTAGCTGATTTCCTTGTGCTGCGGGCGCCAGTGCCGGTCGAGATCGCGCGCGCCCTCGTCGCGCGCCAGGATGTCGAGAAAGGCCGAAAGGCCGATCTCGGCGTCCGGGTCGCGGCCCAGGTGCAGCATCAGGTCGCGCCGGTGGCGGGGGTTGGCGCCGGGGCGCAGCTTGTCCGCCCAGGCCGACACCGTCCGGCTGAGCGGGTCGCGCACCACGGTAAAGCGGAACCACCCCGGCGCGCTCAGCGCCTCGCGCGCCGTCGGCCAGTCGAGCGCGCGCGCCCCGGCGCGCAGATAGTCGGCGGGCAGGTTGTGCAGCCCGTCCATGCTGATCCTGAGCGGCGCCGGGCCGTCCAGCGCATTGTGCATGTGGGTGACGAGCAGCGTCAGCACGTTGGTGCAGGCGGCCTTGTGATTCTTCATGTAGAGGAATGGCGGCCCGCCATAGTCTCGCGCCGGCAGATGCATCGTCTGCAGCAGGTGGCGGCGGTTGCGGTAATTGCCGAGAATATCCGAAATCGCATCCATGCCGTCATTCCCCCGCCGCGGCATCGAGCGGGACCGTGGCGGCGGAGGGGGGTGCTGAGGGCGCAAAAACCCCGCTGTGGCCCTGGACCATGTCGATGAACCCGGCCCATTCGGGGCGCGCCTTGATGTCGGCGATCTGCGCGCGGTGCCAGGCCACGGCATCGCGGTGCAGATCGTTCAGCACCTTGTCGGTGTGCAGCCGTGCCAGTTCGCGCATCATGCCGGGCATGTGCCGCAGGATCGAATAGTCGCGGGCGTGGTTGGCGTTCATGGCATCGAAGTATTCGCGCCCCTGATCGACATGGATATGGTTGGTGCGCCCGCGGTCGCGCTTGACCAGAAAGCTGTCGCAGCTGCGGATGGCATAGTGGTGCAGTCGGGCATGGGTATGGGCGAACCCCTTCCATGTGCGCCAGCTGACCTCGTTTCCGTCGACGGCGTTGCCGCCGGCGTCGCGCCAGGTGATGTGGGCATAGGGGTTTTCGAGGTCGGGCGCGCGGCCGGGGTTCACCTTGGGCCGGTGCACGCCCATGCGGTGAAACGCGCCGTTGTTGCGGTAGAGCGTCTTGATCCCGGCGCCGCGGAAATTGGTGTAGCCCTGTTCGGGCGCGCAGGCGAAGAACTGCTCGATGATCAGCGCGTCCTCGTAGTGGCGGCGGCAGGCATTTCCGAAGAGCTTCCAGCAGACCGAAATCGCATCGGCGGGTCCGCAGGCGGCGACCAGGTCGGGCAGGGTATGGCCCGTGCGGATATTGAGAAACTCGTCGGCGTCCGAACAGACGATCCAGTCGGCCGCCTTGTAGCGTTCGTGGTCCGGGGCCAGGCGCAGCGCGGCCCGCTGCGGCGACAGCTCGGCCCCCTTGCGGCCGACGGCACGGTCGTTGTTGTCGACATGGGCGGCAAGGCCCAGCTCCTGCAGGCGGCGGGCGATGGCATCGGTGCCGTCCAGGCAGTCATTGGTGAAGATCAGGAAATCGTCATAGCCGATGGCGCGGTTGTAGGCGATCCATTCGAGCATGAAGGGCGCTTCGTTCTTCATCGTGGTGACGACGAGGAAGCGCTCCCTTTTCGTCGATGCCATCCGGTCCGCCCTCTTGCTGCCCGGAGCCGAGTTTCCCATCCATTGTGCCCCCAGGCAACTGTCATTTCCCTGGGGCGGCCGCTATGTGGCCGGTTCGAAACGCGGCCTTCAGCCGACGCCCAGCCGGCGCGCATGTTCGGGCGCGGTGGCGGCCAGGGTTTCGCGCGCCGCGTCGAGCCTCCGGCGGTGCCAGGCGAGGCTGCGCTCGTGCAGGAGCGCCAGGTGCGGGTGATCCGCTTTCAGCCGCGCGATGGCGGCCTCGAGCGCCGGAACGTGCCGCTGGATGCTGCGATCCTCGGCATCGTTGACGTTAAAGGTTTCGAAATAGGAAAAATCTATCCGTTCGCTGTCGGCGCTGTTGGCGGTGCCGCGATAGCGTTTCATCAAGAACGCCTCGGACGACTTGATCATGTAGTGGTTCATGGTCACCAGCTCGTCGCCATAGCTGTCGGCCTTGCTGCGCCAGCCCCGGCGCAGATAGCGCTCGGGCATCGGCGCGCCGGCGCCGTTGACCCAGGTCGCCGGCGCGTCGCCCTCGGCATAGCGCGGGTAAAGGCGCGGGCGGTGAACGCCGAGCTTGTGCGCGACCTGCGGCCGAAAGAGCGTCTTGAAGGCCGTCAGCCGCTGGGTGGCGTGGGTGCCGGGCGCCGCCGCGCGGGTGAACTGGGCGATCACCGGCTCGTCGCGAAAGGCGGCGATGCCGCCGTTGCCGAACACCCGCCAGGTGGCCGAAACGATGTCGACCCGGCCGCCGGCGCGGGCCTCGGCCGCGGCGAGCAGCGCGTCGAGCGTGCCGTCGCCGGCGCGGATGTTCAGGAACTCGTCGGCGTCGGCCACAAGCACCCATTCCGATGCGCGGATACCGTCATCGGCCCAGAACCGCGCATAGGCGCGGTTTTGCGGGTCTGCCGGTTCGCCTTCGTGCCGGGCGCTGTTCTCGACATGCGCGATCTCGCCCACGGTGTCGAGATAGTCGAGCATCTGCCGCGTGCCGTCGCCGCAGTCGTTGGAGGCGACGACGATGCGGTCGAACCCGATCAGCCGGTGATAGCAGATCCATTCCAGCAGGTAGGGCCCTTCGTCCTTGACGGTGCCCAACAGCGTTCTCGCCGGCCGGTCTGTCATTGTGCCGCTCCGCTGCTCCGGCGTCGTTGCCTGTCCCCAAGGGGTACGCACTGACCGCGCGCCATGCAAGGGCGGGAGGGCGGTTTTCGCCGGTCCGGCGTGCCGGCGGGGCAGGCCGCGCTTGATGCAAAAGGGCCGATCGGGTACCGTTCCGGCAACAAATAACGATACTTGAGGCAAGCGGCATGGCAGATCTTCCCCCCGTCGGCGCGCTGTGGATCGGCGGGTCGCTTACCTGGCTGGAACAGCTGTGCCTGAAATCCTTTGTCGATCAGGGGCACCCGACGATCCTTTATACCTACGACGACGTCGATGGCATCCCCGAGGGGGTCGAGCGGCGCGACGGGCGCGAGGTGCTGGATACCGGCAATTTCCTGACCCATGCCCGCACCGGCAGCGTGGCGCTGTTTTCCGATCTGTTCAGGTTTCACATGCTGGCCGCGGACCCCGAGATCGTCTATGTCGACACCGACGTCTATTCGGTGCGCCCCCTGCCCGGCGGCGAAAGCCATGTCTTCGGCTACGAGTTCTGGCTGGAGGAGCGGCAGAAGGGTCAGATCAACGGTGCCGTCCTGCGCCTGCCGCAGGATTCGCCGGCGCTGCGGGGCCTCTTGGAATTCACCAGGGAGGAATACCCGGTGCCCGACTGGCTGCCGCCGCGGCACCTGGACGAGATCCGCCGGCGCGCCGAGGCGGGCGACCCGATGCATGTCTCGGAAATGCCCTGGGGTATCTGGGGGCCGATCGGGGTGACGGCCTATCTGCAGATGACCGGCGAGGACAGGCATGCCAGCCCGCCCGAGGTCTATTACCCGGTGCATTACGCCAACCGCCGCGTTTTCGCCAAGCGGCCGGAACGGACCCGCCAGCACCTGACGGACACGACCCGCTGCATCCATATCTGGGCGCCGATCAAGCGCTATTGCGCGCGCCGCAGCGGCGGGGTGCCGCCAGAGGGCAGTTTCCTGGCCGAGCTGCTGGAAAAGCATGGCATAGACGCCGCCGCCGCCGCCGTTTCCGATCGGGCGGATCGGTCGGTCGTGGCCTGAATGGGTGCCGTCCGGCATCGCGCGCCCGCACCCCTCTATCGTTCGGAGCGCTTGCGAATAAGCGGTCTGGCAGGGCGCAAGCCACGGCTGGTGGTCTCGTTCGCCGGGATCGGCAAGCCCGAGGAACGCCACCAGGCCGAGGGATTCATCGGCAGCGCCAGCCAGGGCGGGCGAAACCATGTGCTGTTCGTCGCCGATACGCTGCGCAGCTGGTACAACGACCCCGGCATCCGCGACGAGATCGTCGCCGCCGTGGCCGCATACCGCCACGAGCACGGCATCGAAGAGACCGCGACCATCGGCAACTCGATGGGCGGCTATGGCGCGATGCTGCTGGCCGGGGCGCTGGGGGCGACGACCTGTCTGGCGATCTCGGCGCAGTATTCGGCCGATCCGGCGGTGGTGCCCGAAGAAGTGCGCTGGCGCGAATACCGCGAGCGGATCGCGCGCTTTACCTGCCCGCCGCTCGAGGAGGCGCTGAGCCCCGACTGCACCTATTACGTGCTGCATGGCGGTGGGCGGGTCGAGCGACCGCACTGGTCGCGCTTTCCGCATCGCCCGTTCATCCACCACTATCTGGTCGACCGCGCCGGCCACGGCATCGGACGGCGGATCAAGTCCGCCTACGCGATGATGCCGCTGGTGCGGCACGCCATTGGCGGGCGCCCGGTGGCCTTTCGCCGCGTGCTTGCCACGGCGGCGACGTTCCGGCGGCGCCCCCGCCCGACGGTCGGGGATATGGTGGCGCCGGGCTGAACCGCGTTCGCGCCCTTGCGCTCAGGCCGCCGCCATGCCGGCCTCTTCGGCCAGAACCTTGAGCATCATCAGCCGCCCATAGCGGGCGTTGCCGTGATAGTGGTCGTCGCCGCCCTTGGCATATCGCGGCCTGAGAAATCCCCGCGCATCGGCGGTCTCGGGCGGGGGTGCGACAAGCGCGATGCCGCGCTCGGCCAGCCATTCGCCGAAGAGGGCCCGCGCGCGGGCGTCGATGGCCTGCACGATCTCGGGGCGGATGCCGGTTTCGGCCATCGCCGGGTGATGCCGGACCGGCCAGGGCGCCGAGATCACGAAGGGGCGCAGGCCGGTTCGCAGGAGCCGGTCGATAAAGACGCGGACATGCTGCTGATCGGCGGCGACCATGCGGGCAAAGACCGCCTCGGGCACCGGCTGGAAACCGGACAGTCCCAGCCAGGCCGGGGCGGCGCGCAGCCAGCTGTCGCTGCGCCAGAGCCGGGCGTTGTGGGTGCCCAGGCAGATGCCCCAGCGCTGCGCGGGGTCGAAGCTGTCGAAGCCGAAATTCTTGCGCAGCTTGGTGCGGAACCTGGCGCTGGTCAGCACCACGCGGCCGCCCTCGATGGTCGAAAACTCGTGCGCCTCGTTGTCGGCGGTGCCCAGGGGAAAGACCACGACCCGCTGCGCCGCGTCATCGCCCAGCGCCCGCAGGCCCGCGCGCAGCGCGCGCACATGGGAGTTGCCGCAGATATGCAGGGTCATGAGCGGAAGAAGTCGAGGATTTCCTCGTCGCAGGCGGTGTCGGCGTTCGCCTGGCGGGTGGGCGTTTCGATGCCGGCGGCGGCGCGGTCGCCGTGGGCGGCAAAGAAGACGTCCATCACCCGCGCCACGCCGTCCTCGGTGACCGAGCGCATGTCGGGCGCATAGCCGGTCGCCCGCATCGGGTGCGAGGCGATCAGTTCGTAAGAGGGGAAGTAGTCGACGAAATCGTGCGACATGACCAGCTCGCCGCAGACCGCGCGCAGCACCGATTTGGAATATGTCGTCGCCGCCAGCACATGCTGTTCGCTGGCGGTGGCGGTCAGCGGTACCGGCGAGACGGTGAAGAGGAAACGCATTTCGGGGTTGGCGGCGCGCGCCCGTTCGATAAATCTCTCGGCGTCGGCCAGCACCTCGGCGAAGCGGAAATTGCGAAAGCGGTAGGTGTCCGGATCGAAGCGGCCGGCATGGGTGCCGGGGCACGAGGGCAGAACCGCGCCGTCATGGCGGTTTTCCCAGGCCTCGGTCAGCCCGAAGGTAAAGACGAACAGATCGGT
>CAZNMK010000030.1:7106-12393 GCA_964574045.1 uncultured Roseovarius sp.
GCCAGCAGGCCGGCGACCTGCCCGAGGTGATAGGCGCGGTCGGTTTCCATCTCGGCGACCGAGGCAAAGCCGCCGGGCTGGATGGTGGGGCGGAAGGGGTCGTAGGCGCGACCGCCGTCCAGCCAGACGTGATCCTGCGGCGCGAACCCGCCTTCGGCGCGTTCGAACAGCTGCACCAGCTGACGCATCGAATAGATGTTGCCGTAGCGCGCCGAAAAGCGGCCATAGCCGAACTGCGCGGCGGTGCCGGCATCGAGGAACGGCGGCGCCGGTTCGGTATCGACGAAGCGATAGCCGCGGGCGCGGAACCGGGCGGCGATATGCCCCGCAAAGCAGCTGCCGGCGGTGGCGATGCGCGTCTCGGATGCGATCGGAAAGCGGGGCGCATAGACATCCGCCAGCGCGGCGGGTGCGCGCTCGGCCACGGCCGGGCGCCAGAACGCGCGCTCGGGCTGCTGCCGATAGGGGTTGTCCGGCGTCCGTTCGGGCCGGCATCCGGGCCGGCGGGCGCCTGGTGGCTGGGAAAGGGCGGAGAGGCGGCTCATCCTGACATCCTAGCTCGCTTTGTCGATTCGTCCCAAGCATCCCGGATGCGGCCGGTCCGGCGGTGCCGGCCGGACGCGGTTTCCGGGCCGGTTTTTCTGTGGCCGAAATGTGGCGAAATCGTGGCAGGACAGGCCCGGGCGGAGGGCGACGCCAATTCGTCCGGTTTTCGTGTACAATGGCGGTCTATGGTGAAAACCGTTTCTCTAAAGGAAACGATTTGCCGGGGATTCCGCCATGCCGCGACGAATCGCGTCATGGGCAGGGCGGCCACGCCGCCCCGCCCGGAACCCGGACCATCAAGCGGGTCACATCTTGGGCATGATCACCCCGTCGATGACATGGATGACGCCGTTCGAGGCCTCGATATCGGCCTGGACCACGCTGGCGCCGTCGACCCTCACGCCGCCGTCGGTCATGATCGTGACCTCGCCGCCCTGCACGGTCGCGGCCATCATGTTGTTGGACAGGTCCGACGACATCACCTTGCCCGGTACCACGTGATAGGTAAGGATCGCGGCCAGCTTGTCCTTGTTCTCGGGTTTCAGCAGGTCCTCGACCGTGCCATCGGGCAGCGCGGCGAAGGCGTCGTCGGTCGGCGCGAAGACGGTAAAGGGGCCCTCGCCCTTGAGCGTGTCGACGAGGCCGGCGGCCTGGACCGCGGCCACCAGCGTGGTGAAGCTGCCGGCGGCGACGGCGGTATCGACGATGTCCTTGCCATGGCCGTCGGCGAATGCCGGCGCGGCGGCCGCCGAAAGCACGGTGGCGGCGGTGAGGGCGAGATAGGTTCTGCGAAGCATGGTTTCCTCCAGTTAGAGCGCATTGCGTCAATGCGAATGCCGAAGCAGCATTCGAAACGCTCTACGGCGCAGGGGCGAGGGCGGTTCACCGGGGATTTCCGCCGATGGGGCTGGACATCGGGTTGGCGCGCGCTAAGCCGCGGCACTTGTCGCGGTCAACTCAAGAATTTGTTATCCTGCGCGACGGTTCCGTGACGGCGGCCAAGGCCGGACGGTGCGAAAATTGCCGGCCGGGACGAGGGAAGGCGGAGAGAGAGGCAGTATGAACATGGACATGTATTCCGCCGTGCAGTGGAGCGAGTTGCTGGCCGGTCTCTTTGTGCTGGTCGTTCTGGCGCTGGTGCTGGTGGCGGCGGTGCTTTTCGTGGCCGACCGGCTGCAGACCGGCGACGCGATCCGGCGCAACTATCCGGTGATCGGGCGGTTCCGCCACATTTTCACCGAACTGGGCGAGTTCTTTCGCCAGTATTTCTTTGCCATGGACCGCGAGGAACTGCCCTTTAACCGGGCGCAGCGCGACTGGGTCGGGCGCGCGACCGAGGGGGTGGGCAATACCGTCGCCTTCGGCTCGACCCGCAGTCTGACCATTCCCGGCACGCCGATCTTCGTCAACGCGCCGTTTCCGCCGCTCGACGACATGTACGCCAAGACCGCGCCGCTGGCGATCGGGCCGCATTGCCGGCAGCCCTATGCCGCGCAGTCGTTCTACAACGTATCGGGCATGAGCTTCGGCGCGATCTCGCGCCCGGCGGTGCGGGCGCTGAGCCACGGTGCGAAGAAGGCCGGCATCTGGCTGAACACGGGCGAGGGCGGGCTGAGCCCCCATCACCTGGAGGGAGGCTGCGACATCGTCTTTCAGATCGGGACGGCGAAATACGGGGTGCGCGACGGGCAAGGCGGGCTGTCCGACGATCGGCTGCGCGAGATCGCCGCGCATGAAACCGTGCGGATGTTCGAGCTCAAGCTTAGCCAGGGCGCAAAGCCCGGCAAGGGCGGTATCCTGCCCGCGGCCAAGGTCACGCCCGAGATCGCGGCTATCCGCGGCATCGTCCCCGGCCAGGCCAGCATTTCGCCCAACCGCCACCCCGAGGCGGCGAATTTCGGCGAATTGCTGGACATGGTCGCCCACATCCGCGAGGTCGCCGGCAAACCCGTTGGGCTGAAGACGGCGGTGGGGTCCGAGGCGGCGATGGAGGCCCTGTTCGAGGCGATCGCGGCGCGGCGGGCAGAGGAGGCGCCGGATTTCATCGCCGTCGACGGCGGCGAGGGCGGCACCGGGGCGGCGCCGATGCCGCTGATGGATCTGGTCGCCATGCCGGTGCGCGAGGCGCTGCCGATGGTGGTCGACATCCGCGACCGCCACGGCCTCAAGGACCGCATCCGCATCATCGCCAGCGGCAAGCTGATCAATCCCGGCGATGTCGCCTGGGCCATATGTGCGGGGGCCGATTTCGTTACCTCGGCGCGCGGTTTCATGTTCGCGCTGGGCTGCATCCAGGCGATGCGGTGCAACCGCAACACCTGCCCCACCGGCGTGACCACCCACGATCCGCGCCTGCAAAAGGGGCTGGTGGTCGAGGACAAGAAGGACAAGGTGGCCCGCTTTGCCGCCCGCATCGTCGAGGAGGTCGAGATGATCGCCCATTCGGTCGGGGTGGCCGAGCCGCGACAGATGCGCCGGCGGCATGTGCGCATCGTGCAGGCCGACGGCAGTTCGGTGCCGCTGAACCGGCTGATGCCCAATAACGATGTGCATACGTTTTCGTGAGGCGGGTTGTCTTGCACCGCAAGCTGGCAAATCTTGACGAACAGCCCGACCGTCACAGCGCATCGGAGGCAAGGACATGGCCAACCGCTGGAAGAACACCCTGACCGACAAGGACGTGACGCCCGAGCGCGTCTATCTCGACCGCCGGCAGCTGATCGGCGCGGCGGCGGCCGGGCTGGCGCTGTCGGGGCTGGCGGGCAGGGCGCGGGCCGAAACGCCCGAGCCGACCGGCTGGGACGACATCACCGGCTACAACAACTACTACGAATTCGGCACGGGCAAGACCGACCCGGCGAAATACGCCCATATGCTGACCGTCGAGCCCTGGAGCGTGCGCATCGACGGGCTGGTCGACCGGCCCGGCGACTATGCGTTCGAGGACATCCTGAAGAAGGTGACGATCGAAGAGCGGATCTATCGCCTGCGCTGTGTCGAGGCGTGGTCGATGGTGGTGCCGTGGAACGGGTTCGAGCTCGCGGACCTGCTGGCGATGGCCGGGGTGCAGGGCACCGCGAAATTCGTGGCGTTCGAGACCGTGCTGCGCCCCGACGAGATGCCGGGCGTCAGCCGGCCGGTGATCGAGTGGCCCTATGTCGAGGGGCTGAGGCTCGATGAGGCGATGCATCCGCTGACGATCATGGCCACCGGCATCTATGGCCGCGACATTCCCAACCAGAACGGCGCGCCGCTCAGGCTGGTGGTGCCATGGAAATACGGCTTCAAGTCGATCAAGTCGGTGGTGCGGATCACCCTGACCGACACGATGCCCCCGACGACCTGGAACAAGGCCAACCCGCGCGAGTACGGGTTTTACAGCAACGTGAACCCCAAGGTCGACCATCCCCGCTGGAGCCAGGCCAGCGAACGCGTCGTCGGCACCGGGCTCTTCGCCCGCCGGCAGCCGACGCTGATGTTCAACGGCTACGGCGAAGAGGTGGCGGCGCTCTATGCCGGCATGGACCTGGCGAAGCACTACTGATGGCGATCGTGCTGCAGACCGTACTGACCTGTCCGGTCTGCGGCCATGCCGCGCACGAGACGATGCCCGCGGATGCCTGCCAGTGGTTCTACGACTGCCCCGGCTGCGGCACGGTCCTGCACCCCAGGATCGGCGATTGCTGCGTGTTCTGCTCCTATGCCACGGTGCCATGCCCGCCGGTCCAGGCGGGACGATCCTGTTGCGGAGGCGCGGATGAAACCGTCTGACGCTGTCAACCGGGCGATCCGCCGCCTGCCGGCCTGGCCCGTCTACGCCGCCAGCGCGGGCTATGCCGGCTGGATGTTCTGGCGCGGCGCGGCCGGCGGGCTGGGGGCCAACCCGGTGGAGGCCCTGGAACACGCCTATGGCGAGGCCGCGCTCTATCTGCTGATCGCGGGCCTTGCGGTGACGCCGTTGCGGCGGATCGCGGGCATCAACCTGATGCGACTGCGCCGTGCCATCGGGCTGGCGTGTTTCTTCTTTCTGGTCGCGCATCTGCTGACCTGGGCGGTGCTCGATGTCCAGAGCTTGGGCCGGGTCTGGGCCGATATCGTGAAGCGGCCCTATATAACGGTGGGCATGACCGGGTTCGCGATGCTCTTGCCGCTGGCGCTGACCTCGAACGACTGGTCGGTGCGCCGGCTGGGGCCGGCCTGGCGGCGGCTGCACCGGCTGGTCTATCCGGCGGCGGTGCTGGCCGGGGTGCATTACCTGCTGCTGGTCAAGGGCTGGCAGACGAAACCGCTGGCGATGCTGGCGCTGATCGCGGGCCTCCTGGCGCTGCGCCTGCCGGTCTTGCGCGATCTGCGTCTGCCGGCGCCGCGCGGGGCGTCGGCGCGGACGGAATCGGCACGCTAGATTCCTGTTTGCCGGCCGGGGATCGGGCCCTGAGTCTGCCGTAGTGGCCAAGGGATTCCCCGGAAAACCCCGCCTTCCCGCCGATTTGTCGCCGCGCCGGCGCTGAAAAAGTTCCGCCCCGGCAGGGAATACCTCTCTGGATTGTAATCAAGTTATTGAAATACGACGATAAAGAGCGATAGCGAAAAAAACATGAGGTTTCCCGAAAAAAGGGCTTGCGGGCACCGGCCTCAATTCGTAAATACCCCCTCACCGGCGGCGCTGCTGCGCTCGACGGGACGCCGAACGGGCCATGCGGCAACGCGGTGGACACAATAAAAGAGAGATGATGAGGCGGGG
>CAZNMK010000030.1:12403-13287 GCA_964574045.1 uncultured Roseovarius sp.
ATTTTCCAGAATAATTTCTGCGGAGGAAAAAATCGCGATGTTTGTTGAAAAAAAGGGCTTGCGGGTTCAGGCCGCAGTACGTACATACCCGTTCACCGGCGGCGCTGATGTGCTCGACGGGACGTCAGACGGGCCGGAAGGCAACGAGGCGGACACAATAAAGAGAGATAATGAGGCGAGCGCGCCGACAAGATAACGGCGCACTCGGTTGATTTTGTCTCTCACGCTCTTTGAAATCGCGGGTTACTGAAGAGATATGTGGGCGGTTTGGTCCGGTTCGACGGACTGACGCTGCATATCGAACTGCCTAGGGCACCAGGCTTTGCCATGGACCCGATGATGGTTAGTCAGCTTCACTGTTTGTATGGACACCGTCCGCAAGGACGATGCACAGCAAACAGAGACGGATCCTGCCCAGCCGGGCAGGTGACGATGTGCAGAGGTCAGACGTCAAGGTCAGGTCGGTAACGGCCTTTCAACCTGAGAGTTTGATTCTGGCTCAGAACGAACGCTGGCGGCAGGCTTAACACATGCAAGTCGAGCGAGGCCTTCGGGCCTAGCGGCGGACGGGTGAGTAACGCGTGGGAATGTGCCCTTCACTGCGGAATAACCACTGGAAACGGTGACTAATACCGCATACGCCCTTCGGGGGAAAGAATTTCGGTGAAGGATCAGCCCGCGTTGGATTAGGTAGTTGGTGGGGTAATGGCCTACCAAGCCGACGATCCATAGCTGGTTTGAGAGGATGATCAGCCACACTGGGACTGAGACACGGCCCAGACTCCTACGGGAGGCAGCAGTGGGGAATCTTGGACAATGGGGGCAACCCTGATCCAGCCATGCCGCGTGAGTGATGAAGGCCCTAGGGTTGTAAAGCTCTTTCA
>CAZNMK010000031.1:0-13282 GCA_964574045.1 uncultured Roseovarius sp.
CCAACCCGCTGGCCTCGATGCCGGGGATGGAGGCGATGCGCGCCCAGCAGGAGGCATTCCTGAAGGCGATGACCGGGCGGATGCCGGGCATGGGCACGGCCCCCGGGACATCTGCCCCGGACGATAACGCCGACGCCGGCGGCGGCGGCGAGGACCTGGACGAGATCAAGCGTCAACTGGCGGAGCTGCAGCGGAAACTGGCAAAGCTGGGGAAATAGCGGGGGCCGGCAGATGGTCGACAGCCCCGGACGCATAACCCTTTGGGGGATCGAGGTGTTCATGGCGGCCGCCGACGAACGGTCGATCTCGGCCGCGGCCAAGCGGCTGGGCGCCAGCCCCTCGGCCGTCAGCCAGCAGCTGACCAACCTCGAAAGCGCTGTCGGCGCGACGCTCCTGCAGCGCAACGCGCGCCCGGTGAGGCTGACGCCCGCGGGCGAAATTCTGAAACGGCGGGCGCAGGTCATCCTGAACGAGGCCGCGCAGGCCCGCGCGGAACTGGCGATGTCGCATCTGTCGATGCTCACCCGCTTTCGCCTGGGCATGATCGAGGATTTCGAGGCGGACGTGACGCCATGGCTGCTGACGCACATGGCGGGCGAGCTGAAAAGCTGCCAGTTCCTGCTGGAAACCGGCGCCAGCCACTATCTGTACGACCTGCTGGAGGCGCGGGCGCTGGATGTCATCGTCGCCGCCGAGCTGGGCACTGCCGACGACTGGGTCGAGGTGCATCCGCTGTTGCGCGAGGGGTTCGTCGCCGCGGCGCCGCGCGGCAGGGTCGACCAGGGCGGCGACGTGCTGCGCCAGCTAAAGCGGCTGCCGCTGATCCAGTATACCCAGCGCCACTACATGGGGCGGCTTCTGACCTCGCACCTGGCGCGCCAGAACCTCAGCCTGCCGCACCGGTTCGAGCTGGACAGCTATCACGCCATCCTTGCCCTGGTGGGGCGGGGCGAGGGCTGGACCATCCTGCCGCCGCTGGCCCTGATGCGGGCCAGCCGCTTCGCCGGCCAGATCGACGTGATCGAGCTGCCGCTGCAGCCGCTTTACCGCACCATCAGCCTGACCGCGCGCAAGGACATCCTGCAGGACATGCCCGGCCGCGTCGCCGATACGCTGCGGCCGATCCTGGCGGAGCGCATCGTCGAACCCGCCATCGCGCGGTTTCCGTTCCTCGAGGGCGAACTGACGCTGTTGTGATCCGTTCACCCGGCACGCGCCGCGCCCCATCGCGCCATGACCTCGGCTGCGTCCGCGGACATCAGCTGTTCATCGGGCATGTCGCGGCGCCCCGCCGGCAATGCGGTCTGGGCGCGCATCCGGGCCACATCGATGCCGCCGCCAACGCCCCCCTGAAACGGCGCAAGGACCTGCCTGCGCTCTTCGGCCGAGAGTGCGTAGACCATGCGCTCTACCCCTGCGATCAGCATCGCCGCGACGCAGAGCGGGCAGGGCTCGCACGAGGTGTAGAGTGTCGTGCCCGACAGATCGGTGGTGCCGAGATTGCGGCAGGCATCGCGGATCGCCTCGGTCTCGCCATGCGAGGTGGGGTCGAAATCGGCGATCGAACGGTTGATACCCTCGCCGACGATACGGCCATCCCTGACCACCACCGCGCCATAGGGCGACAGCCCCGGATCGTCGATCGCGCGGGCCGAAATCTCGATCGCGCGGGCGATGAAGTCAGCATCGGTCATGGTCGGTCTCCCTCCGCCTGGCTGGGTCGTTCGTCGATCCGGGACAACGCCGCCGCAATCCGGCGGCAACCGGCCCCGCCCCATCGTCGCGACATTCCTGCCGCGCGACGGGTTGCGGGGCGGAGTCGTGGGCCCCCGGTCACGTGCCGTAAACGCGCGCCTGGCCCATCGCCTCGGCGGCGGCACCGACCAGCGCCCCGGCGATGTAGTCGAGCTCTTCGCGCCCCAGCCGCGCCGGCAGACGGGTGTCGCAGGCGCGCATCAGCATCATTCGCGTGCGCGGCAGATCGGGCGGCCCGCCGGGCAGGAAACGCCAGTTCCAGAAGGCGCGGGCGTTATCGGCCGACAGCCCGAAGACCTGCACGCTCACCCCGCGTTCCGCCGCCGCACGGGCAAAGGCGCGGGCGTCGTCCTCGTCCATGCCGACGAGGTTGAACTGGATCGAATCCGGCGCGCGCTCCTCGGGGCCGAGCCTGGCCGGCACCTCCAGCCAGGGGCTGGCGTCGAGCTGCGCCGCGACGTGGTCGTGATTGGCGCGGCCCTGGCGCACCCGCCGGGGGATTTCGGCGATCTGCGGGCGGACGATCGCCGCCGTCAGGTTCGACATCCGCATGTTGTAGAGCGGCAGCCGGTTCTGCCACCGGGCAAAGGCCACCTCGAGCGCGGGGTCGGCCCCGGTCATGTGCTTGGCCCAGTTGTGCTCGTAGGCGCCCGACATGATCACCGCCCGCGCGATCAGGTCGGCATCGTCGCTGATCACGATCCCGCCCTCGCCGGAATTCACGAGCTTGTAGGACTGAAAGCTGAAACAGCCCGCCCGCCCGATGGTGCCGATGTTGCGCCCGTCCCAGGTGGTGCCCAGCGAATGCGCGGCATCCTCGATCACCGGCACGCCGCGGGCGTCGCAGGCGGCCATGATCCGGTCCATGTCCGAGGTATGCCCGCGCATGTGGCTGACGATGACGGCGGCGATGCCACCCTCGAGCCGGGCCTCGAAATCGGCGATGTCGATGCGGTAATCCTCGCCCACCTCGCACAGCACCGGCACGCAATCGGCATGCACCACCGCCGAGGGCACGGCGGCAAAGGTGAAGGCCGGGATCAGTACCCGCGCGTCCCGCGGCAGATCGAGCGCCCTGAGCGACAGAAAGAGCGCCGCCGAACAGCTGCTGACCGCCAGCGCATAACGCGCGCCGATGAATTCGGCAAAGTCGCGCTCCAGCAGCGTCACCGGCGCGTCCTGCGGCGCGGTGTAGCGAAAGAGATCGCCGGTCCTGAGCATCCTCTCGATCTCGGCGCGGGCCGCTTCGGGGATCGGTTCGGCGTCATAGACGTTGGGGGCAAGGGCCATGTTTTGGGTTTCCTGAACAGACTCTTCGGATTTTCCGAAAATGCCTATACCAGATCGCCGCCCCCCAAAAGCGAAATATTCGTGCCCAAGCGCCGTGGGCGGTGCCCTGCCGCGTCAGACCCCCAGCCGGTCGCGCAGCGAAAACCACGTCATCGCCAGCGCCAGGATCGGCGTGCGCAGGCCGGCGCCGCCGGGAAAGGGGCTCGTGGGGATGCGCGCCATGGTGTCGAACCCCTCTGCCTCGCCGGCGATGGCGTCGGCCATCAGCTTGCCGGCATGGGTGGCGGTGCCCAGCCCGTGGCCGGAATAGCCCGAGGCGTTCAGGATGTTGGGCGCCAGCCGCGCCAGGTAGGGCAGCCGCTTCATCGTGATCGCCAGCGTGCCGCCCCAGGCATAATCGATGCCCACATCCGCGAGATGCGGAAAAATCTCGGTCATCGGCTTGCGCACCGTCGCGGCGATGTCGCGGGGAAAGCGGTAGCCATAGCTTTCGCCGCCACCGAACAGCAGCCGCCTGTCGGGGCTGAGGCGGAAATAGTCGATGACAAAGCGGGTGTCGGCCACGGCGATATCGCGGGTCAGAACGCGGTTCGCCGCCTCGCCCAGCGGCTCGGTGGCGATGACGAAATTGTTGATCGGCATCACCCGCGCCGCGACGCTGCGGTCGAGCCCGCCGAGATAGCCGTTGCAGGCCAGGACGACGCGATCCGCCCTGACCAGCCCCTGCCCGGTGCGCACGACGGCCGGCGCGCCGCGGTCGATGCGGTGCACCTCGGTCATCTCGAAGATGCGCACGCCGGCCTCGCGCGCGGCCCGCGCCAGCCCGAAGGCAAAGGCCAGCGGGTTGAGATGCGCCGCGCCCATATCGAGGATGCCACCCACGTATTTCGGCGACGGGCACAGCGCCTGCGCCGCGTCCCGGTCGAGCTTTTCGATCGCCTCGTAGCCGTAGCGCCCGGACAGGAATTCGGCATAGCGGTGTTCGTCCGCCATCTCGCGCCGGGTAAAGCCCAGATGCGCCACGCCGGGGCGCAGGTCGCACTCGATGCCATGGCGCGCGATCAGGTCCTTGACCAGCGCCTTGGCGTCCTCGGCCAGCGCCCACAGCCTGGCGGCATCCTCGTGCCCCACCAGTTTCTCGACCGCCGTCTGTTCGATGCGCTGGCCGCTGCCCAGCTGCCCGCCATTGCGCCCCGAGGCGCCGAACCCCACGCGGTGCGCCTCTAGCAGCGCCACGTCGTAGCCGCGCCCCGCCAGGTGCAGCGCCGCGGACAGCCCGGTAAAGCCCGCGCCGATCACGCAGACATCGGCGCGCGTCTCACCCCCGAGCGGCGCAAGGGGTTCGAGGGCGGGCGTGGTGGCGGCGTACCAGCTTGGCGGATAGGTGCCCGGCCGGTCGTTGGAATAAAGCAGGTTCATGCCTTCGTCTTGCTCCAAATACTCGCGCCTCAGACGTTCAGGAGCAGGTGCTCGCGTTCCCACGGGCTGATCACCTGCAGGAATTCCTCGTACTCGGCGCGCTTGACGGCGGAATAGACGCGGGCGAATTCGGGCCCCAGCAGCGCGTGCAGGTCGCCGGCCTCTTCGAACAGATCCAGCGCGGTGCCCTGCACGTTGGGGATGTCCAGCTCTCCGGCATAGGCGTCGCCGTGGAATTCCGGCTCCGGCTCGATGGCGCCGGCCAGCCCGAGCAGCCCGCAGGCGAGGCTGGCCGCGATGCCCAGATAGGGGTTGCAGTCCATCCCCGCCAGGCGGTTCTCGATCCGCCGCGCCTCGGGCGGCGACAGCGGGATGCGCAGCCCGGTGGTGCGGTTGTCGCGCGCCCAGGCCAGGTTGATCGGCGCCGATGCGTCGCGCACGTAGCGGCGGTAGGAATTGACATAGGGCGCCAGCACCGCGATGGCCGAGGGCAGGTGTTTCTGCAACCCGCCGATGAAGTGGCGGAAGGCATCGGTTTCCGCGCCATCGGGTCCGGCAAAGAGGTTCTGGCCGCTCGCGATGTCCATCACCGAATGGTGGATATGCATGGCGCTGCCGGGTTCGTCGGCGATGGGCTTGGCCATGAAGGTGGCGAAACAGTCGTGCCTGATCGCAGCCTCGCGGATCATCCGCTTGAAATAGAACACCTCGTCCGCGAGCCGGACCGGATCGCCGTGGCGCAGGTTGATCTCCAGCTGACCGGCGCCGCCCTCCTGGGTGATGCCGTCGATCTCGAACCCCATCGCCTCGGCGAAATCGTAGATGTCGTCGATCACCGGGCCGAATTCGTCGACCGCGGTCATCGAATAGGCCTGGCGCGCGGCGGCGGGGCGGCCCGACCGGCCCACCATCGGCGCGATCTCGCGCGCGGGGTCGAGGTTGCGCGCGATCAGGTAGAACTCCATTTCGGGGGCGACCACGGGGTCGAGCCCGCGTTCGCGGTACATCCCGACCACGCGCTTCAGCACGTTGCGCGGGGCGCAGGCGATCGGGTCGCCGTTTCGGTCGGCGGCGTCGTGGATCACCTGCAGCGTCCAGTCGCCGGTCCACGGCGCGGCGGTGGCGGTCGTCATGTCCGGGGTCAGCACCATGTCGCGCTCGATGAAGCCCTCTTCGCCCGCGGCCTCGGCCCAGTCGCCGGTGATGGTCTGGTAAAAGATCGAATCGGGCAGGTGGAAATGCTTTTGCCGGGCGAACTTGCTGGCCGGCACCGCCTTGCCGCGGGCGATGCCGGGCAGGTCGGCGACGATACATTCCACCTCGTCGAGCCGGCGGCCCTCGAGGTATTCCCGTGCCGCGTCGGGCAGGGCATCGGTCCAGTCGGACATCTCAGTGCTCCTTGAGAAAGAATTCCGCCATCCGGTCGGCGAACCGGTCCGCATCGGTGGGCGTGTCGAGCCGGGCTTCGGCGGCCGCCAGCAGATCGTCGGGCACCACGCCGCGGCCGCGCAGGCGAATGAGGTCGCTGAGGATCGGCGCGGCGAATTCGGGATGCGGCTGAATGGTCAGGATGGTGTCGCCGATGCTCAGCGCGGCGTTGGCGCAGAAATCCGACGAGCCGATCGCGCGCGCGCCCGGCGGCAGCTCGACCACCTGGTCCTGGTGCCAGGCATTCAATGCCAGTTCCTCGCCGTCGATACGGTACTCGCTGCGGCCCACCGCCCAGCCGCCGGGGTATTTCACCACCTTGCCGCCCAGCGCCTGGGCGACGATCTGGTGCCCGAAACAGACGCCGATCATCGGCCGGCCCGCGGCGTGGACGGCGCGGATGAACTCCTCCAGCGGCGCGATCCAGGGGTGATCCTCGTAGACGCCGTGCCTCGAGCCGGTGATCAGCCAGCCGTCGCACGCCTCGGGGCTGCCGGGCAACTGCCCGCCCTCGACGTCGTAGCTGACGAAATCGAAGCCCCGCCCGGCCAGCAGGCGGGCGAACATGGCGTCGTAATCGCCATGGCCCTCGCGGATATCGTCGGCGGCGTGGCCTGTCATCAGGATGCCGATCTTCATGCATCACCCGTAATTTGATCAAATTGACGATACAGCAGGGCCGCCCCACTGGGCAAGGCCCCCCGGTGCAGTCTACACCGTGCCGAGATAGGTTTTCCACTGCTCGGCCAGCGGCACCCCTTGCATCAGCCGCATTTCCTGGCGCTTGGTCATGACCAGGTTGCGGACCATGCCGGGGGAGAAGATGCGCGCGACGGTGGGGTCGGCTTCGAACAGGTCGATGGCGTCGGACCAGCTGGCGGCCAGGCGGGGCAGGTCCATTTCGTAGGCGTTGCCGGCGACCGGGGCGGGGGGGCTGAGGCCGTCCTCGACGCCGGTGATCGCCGCGCCCAGGATGGCGGCGAACATCAGGTAGGGGTTGATGTCGCCGCCCGCCACACGGTGTTCGATCCGCCGCGCCGCCGGCGCGCCGCCGGGGATGCGCAGCGCCGCGGTGCGGTTCTCGTAGCCCCAGCAGACGGCGGTCGGGGCATGAGCCCCCGGCACCAGCCGGGCATAGCTGTTGGCATGGGGGGAAAAGATCAGCGTCGTCGCCGTCATGGCGGCCAGGCAGCCGGCGACGGCCGAATGCAGCATCGCCGTCCCCCCGGGGCCGCCATCGTCGAAAACGTTGCGCCCCTTTGCGTCGAGGACCGAGAAATGCATGTGCATGCCGTTGCCGGCATCGTCGTCAAACGGCTTGGCCATGAAGGTGGCCGCCATTCCCTGGCGCCGGGCCAGCCCCCGGACAAGCGCCTTGAACAGCCAGGTGTCGTCGGCCGCGCGCATCGCGTCCTGGTGGTCTAGCGTCACCTCGAACTGCCCGATGCCGGCCTCGCTGGTGATGGTCTGGGCCGGGATGCCCATCGTCGCGCAGCCGTCATAGAGCGCCGACAGGAACCTGTCGAAGGCGTCCATGTGGTTCATCGACAGGATGCCCGGCGCGGCGCTGCGCCGCCCGGTCTGGGGGTTGCGCACCGGCGCCAGCGCATCGCCGCCGTCGTCGACAAGGGTGAATTCCAGCTCGGTCGCCGCCTCGACCCGCCAGCCTCGCGCGGTGTAACGCTCCAGCACGGCGGCCAGCGCATGACGCGGATCGCCGTCGAAGGGGGGGCCATCGTCGAGATACATCGCCATCGGCACCAGCGGCTGCGCCACGTCGAGCCACGGCAGCGGCACGGGGCCGCGCCCGGTGGGCATCAGCACCCCGTCGGCATCGCCGGTTTCGAACACCAGAGGCGAGTCCTCGATGTCGGCGCCGGTGATGTCGAGATTGAGCGCCGAAAGCGGCATCCTGACCGCGCCCGCATCCAGCCTTGCGGCATAGCCGCCCGGCAGTCTCTTGCCCCGCATCTGCCCGTTGAGGTCGCAGGCGGCGACGCGAATTGTCTGGTATTCCGCAAGCTCCATGACCTGACCCGCTGCCGCCTCCGTTCCGAAACGGCGCCACCATAGAGCCGATTCCGGGCCGTCGCCAGCATAATTTGATCAAATATCGGGAGCGCCGGACCAGGCGGCCTGCCTTTCCCTGCCCGGCCCCGTGGATCAGAGCGAAACGCCGGTGCCCTGCAGCACCCCGTGTTCCATCGCATAGCGCGTGAGCCCGGCGGTCGACGAGATGCCGAGCTTGCGCTTGATGTTCTTGCGGTGGGTTTCCACCGTGCGCACCGAGATGTCGAGCCGTTCGGCGACCTCGCGGTTCGACCGGCCCTGCGCGAGCAGCAGCAGGATGGTCTGTTCGCGGTTGGTCAGCTGTTCGCGCGCCATCCCGCCATCGGGGTTGAGCGACCCCTTCGCGCCGGTGCACAGGTAACGCCTGCCCGCCGCCACGGCGTCGATGGCGCGCTTTATCTCGTCGGTGGGCACGTCCTTGAGCACGTAGCCCACCGCGCCGTGGCTGAGCGCCGAGGATATGTATTCGGGGCTGTCATGCATGCTGAGGATCAGGATGCGGGTTCCGGGGCGGCGTTCGAGGATGATCTCGGTGGTCGACAGCCCGCCCAGTCCCGGCATGTTTAGGTCGAGCAGGATCACGTCGGGGCGCAGCCCTTCGACCCAATCGATGATTTCCTTGCCGGTGGCGAAGGAGGCGACGACCTCGATATCGTCATAGCCTTCCAGGATCGACTGAATGCCCTCGGCTACCATCGGATGATCGTCGACGATGGCAACGCGGATCGGGGATGGGCGGCGGACGGGCTGGGTCATGCGCTTGCCTTGGTGTCGGTGTCGGTTCGTTTCTCGGGCGGCAGCAGATGGGTCAGCGGTACCGACGCCTCGATCACCGTGCCCGACTTGCTGGACAGGATCCGCAGCGTGCCGTCAAGCTGATCCATGCGTTCTTGCATGTTGCGCAGCCCCAGCCCGCGCCCGGGGGGGTCGGGCTCGGTCTGCCGGATGCCGTGGCCGTTGTCGGTGATGCGCAGCGTGGCGCCCTTGGCGTGGCCGCGAACGTCGATCTCTACCCGGCTGGCGCCGGAATGGCGCTCGACATTGGTCAGCGCCTCCTGCGCGACGCGGTAGAGCGCGATGCGCGCCTCGCCGTCCAGCCGGTTGCGGAACACGACGGTGTGAAATTCGGTCTCGATGCCGGTGCGCTGGCCGAAATCCTCGGCCAGCGCCTTCAGCGCCGGCCCGAGGCCGAGATCGTCAAGCACGCCGGGACGCAGGTCGCGGCTGATGCGGCGCACCTCGTGGATGGCGCCGGACAGATAGCCGATGCCGCGTTCGAGCGTTTCGGACGCCCGCGTATCGCCGGCGGACAGCCGCTGCCGGGCGGCATCGAGCGCATAGCGCGCGCCGATCAGGATCTGGCTGATGCCGTCATGCAACTCGCGCGCGACGCGGCCGCGCTCTTCCTCCTGCGCGTCGAAGACCCGCTGGGTCAGCCTCTTCAGCTTGGCGTCGGCCAGCCTGCGTTCGCGGATGTTGATGAACAGCCCCGACGTAAAGACCATCAGCAGTGCCACCAGGGTGATGCTGCCGATCCAGACAAAGGTGCGCTGCACCCGCGCCTCCACCCCGGCGCGCGCGGTGCTGATCGTGGCCAGCGCGTCGTCGATGAAAACCCCTGTGCCCACGGCCCAGCGCCAGTCCTGCAGGCCGATGACATATGCCACCATGCGCGCCTTTTCCCCGGTCGAGGGCTTGGTCCAGTCATAGGAATGGTATCCGCCCCCCGACCGCGCCAGCGCGATCAGCCGGTTGGTGACGGGGGTGCCGTTGCCGTCCTCCAGCCCCATCCAGTTGCGGCCGATCAGGTTGGTCTGGCGCGGGCTGACCAGGTTGTTGCCGTCGTAGTCGTAGACGAAGAAGTACCCGTCCTGCCCGTACAGCATGGCGGCGAGGATCTGGGTAACCAGCAGCTTTGCCTCTTCGTCGTCGGGCGCGGCGCGGCCGTAGATGTTGATGAATGCGGTTCGCGCGATCGACAGGTAGTTGCGCAACTCGGCGCGTTTAGCCGCGATCAGCTGTTGTTCCAGCGCGCGGATTTCCCGGTCGGCCATCTGGCGCGACTCGATCATCACTACGGCCGAGATGAGCATGGCCGCCGCGACCAGCGGCAGCGTGGCGACGAGAAACAGCGTCTGGCCGTAGGTCAGGCGGTTGCGTATCCCCGGAAAACGCATGTCAGGTCGATAGAGCGAATCGTGCCATATTCCCAGAAGAATGGCGCATCGGGGTCAGAACCCGCGATTTTTTTTCGGGCCACGGCGCCGATTTCGTGCCTTTTGTGCACATTCGTACGCAGAATTTGGTATTTGCAGCCCGCCGCCGCCGCGCTACGTTCCGCACACTCTAAACGATCCCGCCGGGCCGCGCGAGGTTCCGGCGACAACAACGACAGCGGGAGGAAAAACCATATGGATCGTCGTGCATTCCTGAGAAACACCGCGCTGGGCGGCTCTGCCGCGGCAGCGTCGGCGCTGGCCGCTCCGGCAATTGCCCAGGGCAACCGGACCCTGACCATGGTCACCACCTGGGGCCGGGGGCTGGCGGGCGTGTTCGATGCCGCCCTGCGCGTGGGCGAGAGCGTCAGCGCGATGTCCGACGGCTCGCTGACCATCGACGTCAAGGGCGCGGGCGAACTGGTCGGCGCGTTCGAGGTGTTCGATGCCGTCACCGCCGGTCAGGCCGACATGTATCACGGCGCCGACTACTATTTCGTCGGCCAGCATCCGGCCTATGCCTTTTTCACCGCGGTGCCCTTCGGCATGACGGCGCAGGAACTGGTGAACTGGTACTACCATGACGGCGGCGCCGCCTTCCATGACGAGCTGGGCGAGATATTCGGTCTGAAGTCCTTCCTTGCCGGTAACACCGGCGCCCAGGCCGGCGGCTGGTTCGCCAAGGAAATCAAGGGACCGGAGGATTTCAACGGGCTGAAGTTCCGCATGCCCGGCCTTGGCGGCAAGGCGCTGGGCAAGCTCGGCGCCTCGGTGCAGAACCTGCCGGGGTCCGAGGTCTACCAGGCGCTGGCGTCGGGCGCGATCGACGGTACCGAATGGATCGGCCCCTGGGCCGACGAAAAGGCCGGTTTCCAGGAGATCACCAAGATCTACTATACCGCCGGTTTCCACGAACCGGGCGCGGGGCTTTCGGTCGCCGTCAACCGGCAGGTGTTCGAGGATCTGTCGCCGGCGCATCAGAAGATCATCGAGATCGCCTGCGGCGAGGCGCACCAGTGGAACCTGTCGCAGTTCCTGGCCAACAACAGTGCGGCGCTGCAGCGGCTGCAGGCCGGCGGGGTGACCACGCTGACCTTCCCCGACAGCGTCTGGGACGCCTTCGGCAAGGCCGCCGACGAGGTGCACCAGGAAAACATGGGCGACGACATCTACAAGCGCGTCTACGACAGCGTCATGGCCTCGATGCGCAGCTCGTCGGCCTGGATCGCGAAATCGGACGGTGTCTACACCGCCCAGCGCGACCGTGTCCTGGGCTGAACCGGCCGCGGTCTGACAGGGAGAGGGGCGGGCCCGCCCGGCGGGCCTGCCATTCCGGCTGAAAAGCGGGCGCGACAAGCCCGCAATCGACAACAAAGGGCGCAGGGACCCCATGCTGGACGCACTGATCTGGTTTTTCCAGAATATCGGCCTGTCCTTTTACAATCTCTTCTACGCGCTGAGCCACCCGGACCTGTGGCTGAACTGGTCCGACAAAGAGGCGATCATGCGCTTTGTCTATTACGGCGCGTCGATCGAGTTCTTCTTCGTGGTGCTGACCATGTTCCTGGTCGTGACCGCCATAGGCATCTGGCGCAACGGCTTCATGTGGGGCTGCGTGCGCGCGCTGGAAGGGTTTGCCAACACCGTGGGCCGGTTCTTTGCCTGGGCCGGTCTGATCATGGTGCTGCAGCAGGTCGTCATCGTCTTCATCCAGCGCATATTCGCCCGGCCCGACATTTCGCTCAGTTTCGGCATTCCGCTGCAGATGGACATCAGCTGGTGGGCCGAGGAACTGAAGCTCTACAACGCCATGGTCGTGGCGCTGTGCTGCACCTACACCTTTGTCCAGGGCGGTCACGTGCGCGTCGACCTGATCTATTCGGTGGTGCGGTTCCGCACCCAGAAGGCGATCGACATGATCGGCAGCGTCGCCTTCATGATGCCGATGGCGGTGCTGGTGTGGATGTATGGCTGGTTCTTCATGTGGCGCCACCTGATCACGCCGAAACCGTCGGCCACCGACACGCTGGAACGGCTGCTGGCGAAATCGCGCGCGGTGCGCTGGAACGTCGAGACCATCGGCTTCAGCCCCAACGGGTTCAACGGCTATTTCCTGTTCAAGGTCCTGCTGGTGGCGTTCGCGGGCATGGTGTTCCTGCAGGCGATCGCCTTTTTCTACCGCTCCTACCTCGAATGGAAGGAAGGCGAGGAAAGCGCCGGCAAGTACCTGGACAAGGACAGCCTCGGCGATAGCGACGACGCCGTCCAGGGCGCGCATTGAGGGGGGCGGGCAAGCAATGCTGTTCGGACTAGACGGCGTCGAAATCGGGCTTATCATCGTTTTCCTGTGCCTGTTCGGCGGCATATTGTCGGGCTTTCCGGTGGCTTTCGCCATCGGCGGGGCGGGGGTGATCTCTTTCGCGATCATTGCCGCACTCGACAGCGCGGGGCTGCTGATTCACCAGGCGATAGATACCTCCTCGCAGGCCTATCGCGCGCTGGTCGGCACGGGGGTGAAATCCGACGCGATCTCGGTCTTCAGCCACCCCGAACTGCCGCGGCTGGCGCAGCCGGTGTTCGAGCGCGGATGGGAGGTGGCGCTCGATCGCAACATCTCGTTCATCGTCAACCGGATGAACGAACGGGTGCTGGCCGGCCAGTCGATCGAGACGCTGCTGGCGGTGCTGATGTTCGTGATGATGGGTATCACGCTGGAACGCTCGCGGATCGCCAACGACCTCTTGACGACGATGGCGCGGGTCTTCGGTCCGCTGCCGGGCGGGCTGGCGGTTTCGGTCGTCGTGGTGGGCGCATTCCTCGCCGCCTCGACCGGCATCGTCGGCGCGACGGTCGTGACGATGGGTCTGCTGAGCCTGCCGACCATGCTGCGCCACGACTACAGCCCGGAACTGGCGACGGGGGTGATTTCGGCCTCGGGCACGCTGGGGCAGATCATTCCGCCCTCGATCGTGATCGTGCTCCTGGGCACGCTGGCGGGCGATCTGTATTCCGTGGCGCAGGAAAACCGCGCCATCGCGGCGGGCTGCAGCGATGCGCTGACCTATCTGGGCGAACCGGCGGTGGTGTCCGTGGGCACGCTCTTT